>NZ_JBSSCZ010000013.1:0-87328 GCF_054060215.1 Thermostichus sp. OS-CIW-30
CTTGGCTCATAAGTTCATTGTACTTCATCAAAGCGCATTCCTCCCGGCAGTGACCCTACGGGTACAGTGCGGGGCTCCTGCGATTTCTAGCTGAATACCGAGTTTGAAGAGGACATCTGTGTTGATTCTGGACAATGTCCTGATTCAAAGGCCTACAGCCTGCTTTCGGGAACGGACGCTATCTTACTGGCTAGCGTCTCATTGTTGTTTGAATTGACCATCAACTGCCTCCCAAACCCTCTGCGCCGCTCAACCCTCATCCCCTGCCCCTCTCCCAGAGGGAGAAGGGAGTAGCAAGGATAAGGGCAACCTAAACCAAATCCGCTGCCACTCGGTGGGCGCAGGCAAAGCCGGAGAAGGCAACGGCATTGAGCCCTTGGCCGGGGAAGGTGCTATCCCCCACGCAGTACAAGTTGGGGATGGCGGTGCGATTGAAAGGCATGCCCAGCAAGCCCCAGGGATCCCGGCTGGGGATAGGCCCATAGGTGCCGTTGCTGCGGCTCAAAAAGCGGCGGTGGGTGCGGGGGGTGCCTATCTCCTTCAGTTCAATGTGGGATCCCAGTTGGGGCCAAAGGGCCTCCAGGCGGCGGATAAGCCGGTCGGCGGCTTGCTGTTTCTGGGTCTGGTACTGGCTTGGGCTTAACCCTTGCCAGGTGGATATCCAACTGGGGGTAAAGGCATGAACAATGTGGCGGCCCGGGGGAGCCAGGTCGGGATCCAACAGGGTGGGGACGGAGACGAAAAGGGTGCCCTGCTCAGCCTCCATCTGATCCCAATCTTCCAGGAGAATGTGGTGACAATAGCGTTCGCCGGACAGGGCCTCGGCCCGCACCCCCAGGTGCAAGCTTAAAAAGCTAGGGGATTGCTGGTAGCGTTTTTGCCACTGCCGCTCCGCCCTGGGCAGGGATCCCGGCCATAGGCGCTCAAAGGTGTCCCAGCGGGTGGCATTGGAGATGATTGTGCGGGCAAAGAGCTTTTCCCCGCTGGCCAGTTCTACGCCCACCGCCCGACCTCTTTCTTCCAGGATCCGCCGCACGGGTGCTTTGTAGCGGATCTGCCCGCCATGGGCCTCTAGTCCCTGGGCCAGCTTTTGGGCGATCTGCCCCACCCCCCCTTTGGGATAGTTGACACCGCCGTAGTGTCGGTCACAAAACACCATCCCGGCATTGATGATGGGCGTGCGATCCGCCGGCACCACCGACCAGCAGTAGCACTCCATGTCCACAAAGCGCAGCAAATCCGGATCCCGCAGACAGCGCCGCGCTACCTGGCCCACATTCACCGGCAAATAGCGCGCCAAGGTCAGGCAGCCGAGGGGATTGCTCACAAAAGAACGAAATAGATAGCCCCACTCCTCCAACGAGAGCAGCTCCATGGCATTGAGGCTGTTGAAGATGGGCCACAGGCTATCGTAGAACCGGCGAATGCCGGCGGCTTCCCGGGGAAAGTAGCCGGATAGCTCCTGCAAAAACTGCTCGTAATCCCGGTGTACTCGGGGATTCAGCCCCTTGGGCAGGTGGTAGGCAATCTGCACCGGATCGGGGATAGAGTCTATGGACTGGCCCACCGCTGCCAAAGCCCGTGTCAGCAAGTTAGTGGTGCCTTGGGTGCCCAATCCAAAGATCATGGAAGCGCCCACGTCAAAGCGGTAGATCCCGTTGCCTAAGGGATCCGGACGCTCAAAGTAGCCGGCACTGCCCCCTGGAATGAGGTATTTTTCCAGCACCAGCACACGGTATCCTTTGGCAGCCAACTGGCTGGCCGCGACCAATCCCCCGATCCCAGCACCGATGACGATGGCATCCCAAGCAGGGGAAGGGGTGTACAGAGCCTGCAAGAGGGTCTGAGAAGGCAAAGTTGAGGTCAAGGGATCCCTCTGGAAACTCAAACGCAAGATCAGTATCTTTACCGTACCAGAGGTTCTAGGGTTTCCCCATGAGTTGAGCTCCCCTGGGAATGAGTTTGCCCAGATCTGCAAGATCCCCAAATAGAGATTGTGGCGCGGGCTACGGAACCGAATTCACGAATTTGCTATACAGAATCCGGCCATACGATAAAGATGGTTTTGCCATGTTGGTGACCCAGCATCCTGTCTTTCGGCGCTTTTGGTACCCGGTGATGCCCCTCAGCCGATTGGAGCAGGGATCCCCGCAACCTTTTGAGCTGCTGGGAGAGAGGATCGTCCTTTGGCTGGACAAAGCCGGACAGCCCCAGGCAGTTGCAGATCGCTGCTGTCATCGGTCGGCCCAATTGTCCAAGGGAATCGTCTGTGATGGCCATATCCGCTGCCCCTACCATGGGTGGGAGTTCGATGGCACGGGAGCCTGTGTCAAAGTGCCGCAACTGCCGGATCAGGCCCGCATCCCAGAGAGCTACCGCATTCCCGCCTATCTCTGCCAGGCCCGCTATGGCTATGCTTGGGTGTGCTTGCATCCCCAGCCTCTACGGGGGATCCCGGTCATCCCAGAAGCTGAGGATCCCAGTTACCGGCTCATCCACGAGTTCTACGAACGCTGGGAATGTGCCAGTTTGCGCATCTGCGAGAACGAGTTCGACGCCGCCCACATCAGCTTTGTACACCAGAACACCTTTGGCAGTATGGAAGACTTGGTACCCAGCCACTTCGAGGTCGAGGAGCTGGACTACGGGATCCGCACCCGCACAGTGCTCGGTGTAGCCAACCCAGAGCTGCAACAAAAAAACCTGGGCATTGCTGCCGCCAAAACCGAGCGCACCACCACTTCAACCTGGCATTTGCCCTTCACCAACCACCTTCACATCCGCTACCCCAATGGCCGCAGCCATGTCATCGTCAACATCCCCACCCCCATCAACGACCGAGCCTCCCAAGTGGTGCAGTTTTGTTTGCGCAACGACACCGAAGCCGATACCCCAGCCGCCGAGGTTATCCGCTTTGACCGGGCCGTGACCCTGGAAGACAAAGCCATTTTGGAGACCACGGATCCCGACGTGCCCCTCACCCTCAGCGCCGAGCAGCACATGCTCACCGATAAGCCCGGGATCCTGATGCGCAAGCAACTGGCGGCTTTGCTCAAGGCCCACAGCAGCTCCTCAAACCAGATGTTCTAGGCTGCGGGTGCCAACATACCGGCTGTAGGCGTAGATCAACCCCAGGGTGAGGCCGGTAACCAAAAAGCTGAGGGCCGCCCCGAAAGGATAGTCCAGGCTGGAGCCAAACTGCAACTGAATCACATTCCCGATCAACAGCGTTTTGCTGCCCCCCAACAAATCCGGCACTACGAACATGCCGAAAGCCGGGATCCCCACCAGAATGAGGCCCGCCGCCAGTCCAGGCAAGGTCTGGGGCAGAAGCACCCACCAAAAGACCTGCCAACCCTTGGCATAGAGATCCCGTGCCGCTTCCGCCAGCCGCCAATCGATGCGCTCCACCGCCGTGTACAGGGGCAAGACCATGTAGGGCAAAAACGTGTAGACCATGCCCAGATAAACCGCCAGCCAACTGGGATACAGAGCCGTTTGCGGTGGGATCCAGCCCAGCCAGGCCGCCAAGCGAGCCGGCCACCCTTCCGGGGCCAGCACCACCATCCAGGCGTAGGTGCGGATCACCAGGTTCGTCCAAAAGGGCACCACCACCAAGGTGAGCAACAGATCCCGTTGTCGGGGTGGGTGGGCGGCAATGAAGAAAGCCAATGGGTAGGCCAGCAGCACGCAAAAAAAGGTGGTCACCCCCGCCACCAGCAGGCTGCGGCCCAAGATCTGCCAGTAGATGGGCGTCCATCCCAAGGGGCCAAAGCCGAGAATGCGCAGATAGTTCTCCAGGGTCAGGGGCAGTTGAATCTGGCCAAACTCCCCGCGGCTGAGAAAGCTGCACACCAACAGCAACAGCCCCGGCAGCACCAGAAAAAACATCACCCACAGCACCCCTGGCCCAGCAAAAATCAGGCTGCGTCCCAGCTCCTGCCAAGGGGTGAGCAGCTCCCCAAATCGCACCTGGGCTTGGCCAGGGATCCACTTGCCCACAGGAGATGGCAGCTTCAACATCCAGTCTCCTCCTGACGGGGATCCGGTCGCAAACGGATTAGGCTTTTCGGGGGTAGGTGGGCCACCAGCGCTGCGCCGATCTCAAACCCTGCATCCTCAATATCGGTGTTGAGGGCCGTGGCCTTGAGCTGCTGACCTTGGTTTGTCCGCAACAGGTATTGGTTCTCAGCCCCAGTGTAGATGAGGTTTTCCACCCGCACCGGCACCTGGTTGGGCAGCAGATCCCAGCCGCTGCGAGAGAGCTGGATCTTTTCCGGGCGAATGGCCAATTGCACCGGTTCCGAGCTGGCCGGGATCCCCAAGACCTTCAGCTTTCCCAAGGGCGTATCCACACAGTCCGTCCCACAGGCGATCCCCTCGATCAGGTTGCTGGCCCCTAAAAAGTCGGCTACGAAGGCCGTCGCCGGGCGCTCGTACACCTCATCGATAAGGCCCACTTGCTCAATGCGCCCCGCCCGCATCACCGCCACCCGGTCGCTGGTCACCAAAGCCTCTTCTTGGTCGTGGGTAACGAAAATAAAGGTCATGCCCAGGCGGCGCTGCAACTCGCACAACTGCACCTGAAGCTGCTTGCGCAACTTGGCATCCAACGCCGACAGCGGCTCATCCAACAAGAGCACTTCCGGCTCGTTCACCAAAGCCCGAGCCAAGGCCACCCGCTGCTGCTGTCCCCCCGACAGCTCATGGGGCTTCCGCTTGGCCAGAGCTGCAATCTCCACCAATTCCATAGCAGCCGCTACCCGCTTGCGCAGAGCTTCTCCCCGCACACCCCGCATGCGCAGGCCGAAGGCGATGTTGTCCTCCACCGTCATAAAAGGGAAAAGGGCATAGCTCTGAAACACCGTGTTGACGTTGCGCTTGTGGGCGGGCAGGTGGCCCACCGGGCGACCTCGAATCACCACTTCCCCAGCATCGGCCATCTCCAGGCCGGCCAGGATGCGCAGCAGGGTGGTCTTGCCGCAGCCGGAAGGGCCCAGCAGGCCGAAAAATTCCCCCCGCCGGATGTTCAGCTCAATGCCATTGAGGGCCACAAAATCGCCAAAACGCTTGTAGAGGCCCGCCACTTCTACATCCCAGTCGGGATCCCGGACGGTGGAAGTACTGGAGATGACACTCGCGATCACAGTTGACAGCGCTGATAAAACCATCTAACCCAGTATGCAAGTCTCCGAGAAAATTGCAGTTATCCTCCACACCAGGGGCACCAGTTCCACGCTCAGCCCTGCAAACGGGGATCCCTGGCCGTAGCCTTTCCAGATGGGAAACGTTGGGAACAAAGGACTCCGTCTCGCTATCGCGAATGGCCCCATAATAGGGTATGCATGGGTTGCTGCCAAAACAGCTCCTGCCAAAACAGCTCCTGCCCCGGCCCTCAATAAGTATCGGCGATGGGATCCGCAGGTGTCGCGGGCTCCTGCATTGGCCAGACCCAATCCGTGAGGTCTTGAGAGGGGATCCCTTCCGGTAGCAGCCCATGGCAGCGGGAGCGAAACAGACAACTGTTGCAGCGCTCAGTGTGGGGGGTCATGGGAAAGTCTTGCGCCTCCAGTTGCCGCAGGTGGTTCAGAGTGGCTCTTAGGTGGGCCAGGTCTTGCTCATAGGCGGCGGCGCTGTAATACCGGTGGAAGGGCTGCTGCGGATGTTGCACATACCAAAAGGTCAGTTGCACCTGCTCCGGCTCAAAAGGGCCTTCCAGGGGCAGCTGCTGGGCCACCTCGCAGAGCAGCAGAGGGTAAAGGCGCACCTGCCAGTCTTGGGCCAACTGTGCATCGCGAGGACGTTGACGCTCAGTTTTCCAGTCCAGGATGTGCAGGGATCCGGGGATAATCACCAGCCGATCCAAACGGGCTATCAACTTAAAGCCCTCAATCCGTTGCCACAGGGGCAACTCCGCCAACACCCGTCCCTGGGGATGGGCATGGGAGCTGGCCAAGAACACCTGCCACCACTGCTGCACCACTTCATCCAGGGCAGACAAACGCGGCTCCACCTGCCGCCCGCGGCTGTGCCACTCCACCAAACGGTGAAACTGCCGTCCGCGCCTCTGCTCCAGCTCGTGCTCAAAAACACTGGCAGCGGGCCAGATCAACCGCTCCAGGTATACATAGCGAAACAGGCGGGGGCAATGGTCCAGCAGGGCCAGCGAAGAGGCGGAGAGGTTGACCTGCTCAAGACTCAACCTCTCCAGAGAAGGGGCAGCAGGGATCCCAGACAAAGTGCTCCGCACCGCTGTCGCGAAGGGGAAGAGCTGGCAAGAGGGGGCTAAGTTCCACTGCTCTCAGGATACCCCCACCGCCCCAGCGGAGGAGCTCATTTCCAACCTGCTCCAAATTTCCATCCTGCTGCTCCGCAACGCTTGCGCAGAAGGGCGTGGGCGGGATCTGGACTGCAACCGCCCGCTGGAGCTGGGATCCCTGTCGGGATGGCTAGACCCGGAACCGTCTGTGGTTGCGCTAGGTTCCCACCGAACTTGCCCAGACCCAGATGGCGACCATCCCATCCCAGAGCAACAGAAGCAGAGCAAAACATCCAAGAAGGCCGTACATCCAAGGCTGAACGTAGGGGCGCAGCCCGCCAATCTCCAGTTGAGCGTGCCGTCGAATCTCAGCCAACAGGCGCTTGAACCCAGCTACCCGCATCGGCAAAAGTACGCGATCCCCCCCTCGGCTGACCAAGTAATACACCATACCACCCTGGCTGGTGGAGCGGGGCTCAATGCGCTCGATATCGGCCCACCGGATCTGCCACTCCTGCCGCACAAAAGGCGGCACCCAACTGGGGTAGGTGGCCTGCATGCCCTCTTCGTCCAACTGAATCTGCTGGCTCAGGGATCCCAGGACTACCCCCCATCCCAGCAGCAGAGCAATCCAAAGGGATCCCAGCTCAAGAGGTGTTGCCTGTTGCCGAGCCAGCAGGATGGGTAGGGGCAGAACCAGTCCCCAGTACAGAGCCTGCACAGCGCAGCGAATTAAGGGAGAGATGGGGAAGGTCATCGTCGGCAAGATGAGGCTGGCTTTATCAAACTTAAGATAGCGCTAGATAGCGCTTAAAAAGGCACCTCCTCCTCCAAGGACTCCGTCCCGCTGAGGCGAACGGCAAGCTGAGAAGACTGCTCACGCCGGTAGGACGGATTCCTTACTGCATTGGGAAAGTCTACGGGATGAGGACTCCGCCCCGCTGACGCGGACGGCTCTGCTCCTGTTGGCGAGCCGTAGGTCTCACCGGAGAGCAGGTCAGGGGATCCCTCGGCTTCTATAGCCTCTATTGAGGAGAGCTCTTCCGTGGATCCCGTCACGTCAGACTCCAACACCCCTTCCAAATCCACCAAGCTGCCGTTGAAGTGGTCGGCAAAACAGCGGGCAATCTCCGCCAGCTCCTGGGTTAGCTCGAAGGACTGCCCACCGTGCAGGGTGTCGCGGCGCTCTGCACGACTTGGAGAATCGGTCGCGACAGCGGTGCGGAGCACTTTGTTCGCACCGGCGGGAGAAAGTCCTTGGGTTGCCAAGCCGGCCACCTTGGGGCCACCCATAGGATTGTCCCGCTCAGGCTCTGGCGAAGGTGGGTTGGAGTCAGAAGGGGAATGTTGCTGTCGCCGGGCAAGGCCGTGGCTCTGCGGTTCTGCTCTGGGCTCCCTTGAGGAAGCACGACTGTTGGTGCTATCGCTCTGCAACCCCGGCGTGGTGACAGGATCCGGGGCCACGGGGGCGGGGGGCAGGTCTGTTTCTCGGCTGAGCAGTGCCGAGGACTCCGCACCGCTGACGCGAATGGAAACATGCGGCCCGCTGGAGCGCTGCACAATCAAGTTGAGCTGCACAGGGCGCTGCAGCAGGTTGTGGAGCACCGACCGCAGTTCGGCTTCTTTGCTGCGCACTTTTTCCACCAGACCCTTGCTGGGAAAGGCGAGGGTAATTGCTTCAGGAGTCTCTTGGTGCAGGTGGCCGGATCCCATCAGAGCCTTGGTGAGGGGAGAGAGGCGCTTGAGGAACTCGTCCCAGTGGGGGCGCAGCAGCTTGACTGTGGCGGCGTCCCTTGCCGGTTCTCTGGGCTGCTCCGAGGACTCCGTCCGAGTAGCGCGATCTGCCTTCTGGCTCGACGCAACAGCAGGGGAGGCTGAAGGCCCAACAGTTAATTCATCTATCTCACCAACAGTTGATGGGCTTGATGGGCTGATGGTCGCAGCAGGGGCCGGAGGGGCTGTCCCGTCCGGGGGAGTTCTCTGGGGTGCAGGAGATAGGTCAAGGGCTGGGAAAGGACTCCGTTCCGCTGAATCCTCAGCCACCATGCTTGGGCGCAGCTGGCCCAGCAGATCCACTAGGGCAATTTCCAACCACAGTTGGGGCTGTCCGCTTTGACGAATTTGCGGCTCACACTGGCGCAGATGGCTCTGGGCTGCCAGCAGTATCTCCACCGAGTAGCGAGGGGCCCGTTGCTGCAGGGCTGCCCAGGTGGAGTCCGTTACAGCCACCAACTCCCGTTGCTGGGGGGCTGTCTTGACCAGCAGCAGATCCCGGTAAAGGGCCACCAAGTTCTGCAACAGGGCTAAGGGCTCTTTGCCCCGCTCCAACAATTGCCGAGTTTGGCTGAGCACCGCCTGCACATCCTGAGCCAGCAGCGCATCCATCAGAGCCAAAAGCTGCTGTTCCGGGATCCCTCCCACCAAGTCCCAAACGGCTTCAGGGGTGATGGATCCTTCCAAGAGGCTGAGCTGGTCCAGCAGGCGTTCGGCGTCCCTCAGGCCCCCTTGGGAAAGTTGGGCCACCAGTTGCAGCGCCTCTGGCGTGATAGGGATCCCTTCTTGGGCGGCGATCTTGCCCAGGTGGGCCACCATGTCGTCGAGGGGGATGCGGCGGAAGTCAAACCGCTGACAGCGGGAAACAATGGTGGGCAAAACCCGCTGCGGGTCAGTGGTGGCCAGGACAAATACCACGCGGGGGGGCGGCTCTTCAAGAGTTTTCAGCAAGGCGTTGAAGGCCGCATTGCTGAGCATGTGGCACTCGTCGATGACATAGACTTTGTAGCGGCTGTTCACCGGGGCAAACTGGGCCCGCTCGATCAGCTCGCGGATGTTGTCTACGCCGGTGTTGCTGGCCGCGTCAATCTCGAGAACATCCAGGGAGGCTCCCGCAGTGATGGCGCGGCATTGGCTGCACGCCTGGCAGGGATCCGGCGTCGGCCCCTGTTCACAATTCAAAGACTTGGCCAAGATGCGGGCGCTGGAGGTTTTTCCCGTGCCCCGCGGCCCGCAGAACAAATAGGCAGGCGCCACCCGCCCCAGCCGGATGGCATTGGCCAGCGTTTGCACCACCGCTCCTTGGCCGACCACATCGGCAAAGCGCTGCGGGCGGTATTTTAAATGCAGGGGTTCATAGTTGCCAGCGGTGGCCATTTCCGGGATCTCCAAGCAAGCAGCGCCCCAACCGGAACCGCGCAAGAGCTCTGCTCTGCTGACGCGATCCCACCGGGGCTCCCCTATTCTGGCTTCTCGATGGCGGGATCCCTCCCTGCCCATCAAGAGCAGGGCTGGACACCAGGGGGGGAGACCGGCAGAGCTTTTGTGCTCCGCTCCGCTGAGGACTTGGGATCCCGGCGACGCAGAGAGGGAAGCTGGATCCAGCCGGGCGAGTCGAGCTGATCTATGTGCTGCACGCGGTAGCTGAGCTGATACACCTCCTTCCTGAGCTGGCGATTCTCTGCCTGGATGGCGGCGATGCGCTGGCGGATGGGCTGCAGGCGGGCTTGCAGCTTGCGCCGGTAGAGCTCTGGCAACTCTTGAATCATCTGCTCCAGCAACTGCTTCTCTTGGTAAAGCTGCTCAATCTCCGCCTCATAGCTGCGAATTTGTCGGTGTTGCTTTTCTTGGCGCAGCTCCAGAAGGTCTACCTGGCCCTGCAAGATGCGATTGCGCTCTCGCAAAAGCTGGATTTCCTGCTCCCGCGCAGCCAGAGCTTGGGCAAACTCCGTCTTGCCGATGCAACCTGCTTCCTGCATCGTTTCTCCCTCAACCCATCCGTACATGGATACCAAGGGATCCGTCCCACCAGACCCTACCCGTCACTGTATCCGGCCCGCGGGGGTGAGGCAAATGGCCTCTGGCCCGCCGACGCCAAAGCTTGCTTCACCTGGGCTTCCAGCTCGGCCAGGGATCCGGAGTTGTCCAGCACCACGTCTGCACGGCGCACTTTTTCCGCCAAAGGCCACTGGCTGGCAATGCGAGCTTCGATTTCTTCCGGCGTCAGGGGATCCCGGCGGGCAAGGCGTTGCCGCTGCTGCTCTGGGGTGCAAGTCACCACCCAAATCTCGCTGGCCCAATTTTCCATGTGGGCTTCAAACAGCAACGGGATCATCAGACAAACGGTTTGGGATCCCTGCCCAGAAGAAAATCCTACCCCGCTACGCTTTTGGGAGGCAGGCTCTTCCTCAAGCGGCACCCCATGGACTTTAGAGCTCTGCTCCGCCAACGCGGACAGAAAATCTTGCAGTTGAGCTCTAACGAAAGGGTGGATTTGGGCCTCTAGCCAAGCCCGCTCAGCGGCATCTGCAAACACGATCTGGCCCAACCGCCGGCGATCCAGATCCCCGGAGGGTGTTTGGATGACCTTCCCATAGCGTTCCAGTACCCGCTCGCGAATGGGGGATCCCACCGCCAAGGCCTGGCGGGCCATTTGATCTGCATCGGCTACTGGGATCCCGTGCTGCTCCAGGATGCGGGCCACCGTGGATTTGCCCGTGCCCACTCCGCCCGTCAGGCCGATGATCCTCATCGAGCTGTAGGCCATAGTCAAGAAGAGGCCGCTGGTGCGGCCATTGCCGTTTGCGCTACTCGGACGGAGTCGTTAGAACGGTGCTCTGCAGAAGCGGGCAAGGGGGAGCTGGGCGGCAGCAGGCTGTACTCCAAGCCCTCCACCAAGGCCCGACAGGAGGCTTCGATGATGTTGGTGGAAACCCCCACCGTTGTCCAACGGCGGTGACCGTCGCTAAACTCCACCAGCACGCGCGTTTTGGCCGAGGTGCCGGCTCGCCCATCCAAAATGCGCACCTTGTAATCAGACAGGTGAATCGCCTCCAGTTGGGGATAGAACTCCAGCAGCGCCTTGCGCAACGCCCCATCCAGAGCGGCCACCGGCCCATTGCCTTCCGCCGCCGTCACCCGAGTCTGCCCCTGCACCGCGATTTTCACCGCCGCCAACGATTGCACATCCGTTGCCTCGCCACTGGGATCCCAGTCTTTGCTGTTCCAATCGGAGCGGGTGGTGGTCGTCACGTTGAAGCTGAGCACTTCAAACGGATGCGAGCGCTGACCCAACAACCCCCTCACCAACAGCTCAAAGCTGGCCTCAGCCGCCTCAAACTGATAGCCCTGCAGCTCCAAAGTTTTCAGCCGCTCCAAAATCAAGCGCGCCTGTGGATCCGACTTGTCCAGCCGGATCCCGAATCCGGCCATTTTGTGGAGAATGTTGCTCAGCCCCGCCTGTTCTGAGACCACGATGCGGCGACAGTTGCCCACTTGCTCGGGGGCGATGTGCTCGTAGGTGAGAGGGTTTTTCTGAACGGCGCTGACGTGGATCCCACCCTTGTGGGCAAAGGCCGATAGGCCCACAAACGGCGCATGGTCATCCGGGGCCAAATTGACCACCTCGCTGATGGAGCGGGAGATCTCCGTCAGGTGTTGCAGCTTCTCTTGCGGCAGACAGCGATAGCCCAGCTTCAGTTGCAAGTTGGGAATGACGCTGCACAGGTCGGCATTGCCGCAGCGTTCCCCATAGCCGTTGATGGTGCCCTGCACCATGCGCGCCCCTGCCTGCACCGCCGCCAGGGCATTGGCCACAGCAGTGCCGGAGTCGTTGTGGGTGTGGATCCCTAGGGGCAAGTGCTGCAGGTGATGGGATTCTGCCAAGACAGCTGCCGTGATCGCCGCAATCTCGTGGGGCAGGGATCCGCCGTTGGTATCGCAGAGAACCAGCCACTCCGCCCCCGCCGCCGCCGCTGCCGCTAGGGTTTGCAGGGCATAGTCGGGGTTGTGGCGGTAGGCGTCGAACCAGTGCTCGGCATCGTAGATGACCCGCCGCCCCTGGGATCGCAGATAGGCAATGGTGTCGCGGATCATGGCCAGGTTTTCCTGCAGCGTGGTGCCCAGGCCCTCGGTGACGTGGAGATCCCAAGACTTGCCGAAGACGGTTATATAGCGGGTGCCCGCCGCCAAAATGGCCTGCAGCATGGGATCGTCTGCCGCCCGCCGCCCCGGCTTGCGGGTAGAACAAAAAGCCACCAGCTCGGCTTGCTCTAGGGGCTCTTCCCGCATCTGCCAGAAAAACTGCACATCCTTGGGATTGGCTCCTGGCCAGCCCCCTTCAATAAACGGGATCCCCAGCCGATCCAACAGCTTGGCAATCTGTAACTTGTCTTGCACCGACAACGATAGCCCCTCTCGCTGGGCCCCATCCCGCAGTGTGGTGTCGTAGAGAGTGATGGTGGCTGAGCAACCCAGATCAATCTTCATATCGCATCAGTTTCTTGTAAAAGGCGGTGGAGAAATCCGGCTGTTGTCCGCGCTGCACCAAAGAGACGACATCAATCAGATAATCCACAAACTCGTAGTTGGCAATGGAGAGCTGATAGGTGAGATCTGCATCCTGAGCAAAGATCACCTGAACCACCGTCAGATCCGAGGGCAACGGGGACATGTGCCAACTGGCCAAGAAGCGGACAGGCCCCTCTCCCTCGATGGCCCTCTGCCCTTCCAGGCTGGCTTTTTTGTAGAGGCCCACCGCGAGGGCTAGGTACTGTCGGCGGGCAACGGCGTAATAGGGCTGATAAACGGCCACTTCTGGCGGGCTGGCGGGTTCAAGTTGCAAAGCCATGGTGCGCTAGGAGAGGGGTACCGCTTTTTCTAAGTTTCATGAAGTTCTGCAAGATAGGTGGGATCCCTATAACCAAGTAGATATCTCTGCATTGGCTGTAGCAAGTGTCGCCGGAAAAAGCTGTGAGGTCAATTGCGGCAGAGAACCCAGAAAAAATTATAAGGGGCCACTGCAACCCATCTTATTCAGCGTATCGCGAAGCGGTGCGGTTCCCGGTAGGGTGCCGGAGGCATAGCACCATCGCGACAGCAGGTCAGCGGACTACGGATAGATTGCCCAATTGTCTACTTTTCCTTGAGGGATCCCGCATCCCATGCTGGGGAGAAGCGTTGGAAAGTCGGGGATCTCTGGGAAAGAATAGAAAGAGGGGGGATCCCTGCCCCTGATAGCAACCGGCTTTTCTCCTGCCGGCGGTGGCGAGACGGTGCCCTTGCTTGGTTCTCCAAACGTTTGGCATCTCCTGGCTTCATGAACACAACCCAAGACCCAACCGCCTCTCGTCTCGACCTTCTCCCCCCGGGAGAGGGAGGAACAACGGCCAACCTCCTGCTGGAGTGGGATCCCGTCCTGCAGCGCAAGTTCCAGCAGCTTGTCCAGATCTTCGCCGAGATGGAGCAGGTCTTGGTGGCCTACTCTGGGGGGGTTGATAGCAGCCTGGTGGCCAAGTTGGCCTGCGATCAGCTGGGGGAGCGGGCCCTGGCTGTCACCGCTGCTTCTCCTTCGCTGCTGCCCGAAGATTTGGAAGAAGCAATTCAGCAGGCTCGGCAAATCGGGATCCGCCATCAGATCGTCGAAACCCACGAGCTGGAGGATCCGAGCTACGCTGCCAACCCTGTTAACCGGTGTTACTTCTGCAAAAGTCACTTGCACGATACCTTGCGCCTGTTGGCCCAAGCCCAGGGATATAACCATGTGGTGGATGGTCTCAATGCCGACGATCTGGCCGATTACCGACCGGGGACACAGGCAGCTCGGGAGCGCGGCGTGCGTTCCCCTTTGGCGGAGGTGGGGATGAGCAAGCTGGAGGTGCGGCAATTGTCTCGCCACCTGGGGCTGTCTTGGTGGGATAAACCGGCCCAACCCTGCCTCAGCTCTCGCTTTCCCTACGGGGAGGCAATCACCCCTGAGAAGCTGCGTCGGGTGGGAGCGGCGGAGCGCTACTTGCGCAGCTTGGGTTGGCGGCAGGTCAGGGTGCGCTCGGAGAAGGACACCGCCCGCATCGAACTTCCTCCGGATCAGATCGTGGAGTTTGTGCAGAAAACCAATCTGGAAGCGCTGGTCAAGGCCCTGCAATCCTTCGGCTATCTCTATGTCAGTCTCGATTTGGAGGGCTACCGCAGCGGCAAGCTCAACCGAGTCCTCAACCTTTCCCAGTTGGCCACAAGCTAGCGGGCTGGGGAAGCCGTAGGGGATCTGTGTTGAAGTTTTGCGCCGGGTGATTATGAGAGGGTTGCGGTTGCTCTGGCTCTGCTTGGGGGTGCTGGGGTTGGCAGTTGCCGGCCCTACTGCGGCTCAGGTGGAGTCCCAGAAGAAGGGGGGCGCTCAGCCCATGGATACGACTGACCTCAGCGCCGTTGCCGACCGAACGTTACGGCTGCGTTCTGACCGGCAAACCTTCGATCAACGGGCGGAAGTCTTCCAAGCAGAAGGCAATGTGGAGATGCGGCTGGGCCGCTCTGTGTTGCGGGCGGATCGCCTGCGCATTGAACTGCGACAGCGGCGGGCTGTGGCCGAGGGCAATGTTTCTATTCAACTGGATCGGCAGCGCATTCAGGGATCCCGGCTGGAGTACGACTTTGAGCAAGAGCGGGGATTTTTGGAAGAGGCCTTCGGGCAGGTGGATATTGGCCAGTTGCAGGCCAGTGGATCCCCGGCAGCCGCCCTCTCTCCGCAGCGGCTGGTGCGCTTTCGTGCCGTTCGCATCCGCTTCGATGCCACCACCTGGGAAGGAGAACAGGTGCGGCTGACCAACGACCCGCTGGATCCGCCGGAGTTGGAGATTCGTAGCCCACGGGTGACCTCCACTCTTCAGGCAGATGGTTCCAGCCTGCTGATTGCCGAGGCCGGCCAACTGGCCTTCGACCAGGTCTTGTTTCTGCCTCTGCCCATTCGGTTGCGCTTCGACTCATTAAACCGTCAGCCTCCGGTCAGCATCTTCTACGACGATTTCGACCGAGAAGAATTGCGACGGGGCCTGATCCTGCAACCCAACTTCGAGCTGCTGCGGGATCCCAACGTGAGCTTGGTGCTCTCCCCGCAACTGTATCCACAACGTCTTTGGGGCAGTGAGCAGGGCCTTTTGGATGGGATCGGGCTGCGGGCCGATTTTCGTTGGCGGCAACCGGAAGCCAACGCTCAAACCTCGCTGTTTGCCGAGCTGCGGGGGATCGTCTTCCAGGAGTTTGCTCAGCGCTTGCGAGCCCAGGTCGAACACCGCATCACCACCGGCGATGGCGGAGAAGTCGCCTACACCTACGCCTATCGGGAACGCTTCTTCAGCGGTCGCCTGGGGTTTCAAATTGTGGAAAACCGCCTCGGTGCCAGCTACCGCTCACCCACCCTCCGCCTGGGCAATACCGGCTTGGATCTCAGCTACCGCATAGCCGCCGACTACATTGATGCCTTGGGGCAGCCGGATGAAATCGACACGGATCCGGAGTTGGCCTTAGCCAACACCACCGACCGCATTCAGCTCTCCCGCCTGCAACTGGGGGCAACCTTGAATCGCTCCTTTCCCCTCTGGAGCCCTCCCAAGACGGCGGCGGATCCCCCACCCCGCTTTTCCGCTCTGCCCATCGAGCAAGGGATCTGGCTCAGCACCGGTGTGAGCAGCAGCCAGTCTTTTTACTCTAATGGCCGAGCCCAGAGCTATACTGCCGGCAGTATTGGCATTGATGCGGTGATTGGGGCTTTTGTGGCCGATACCTTCGACTACACCAACCTGAGGGTGACCTACTCCAACGGTTTTCTGGCCGGAGCCTCGCCATTTTTGTTTGACCGCATCACCACGCGGGAACAGCTCGTCCTGGGCTTTTTGCAACAACTGTACGGCCCGCTGCGGGTAGGGGCAGAGACAACGGTAGATTTGCAGTCGGGCCAGCAGGTGGATGTCGTCTATCGCCTGGGCTACGACCGCCGCACCTATGGCTTTAGCCTGCAGTACAATCCGGTGCGCCAGTCGGGGGCTCTGGAGCTGCGGGTGGAGGGCCTGAACTGGGATCCCGGCCAATCCTCGCCGCAGCCGACGACCGGATCGAGGATCCAAGAGCCCTGATCCCCAAACTCCAAGGGAACGGAAAAATGTAATCCTGACTACTACTCTGTGGAGATTTTCTATGAGAAATTGTCCCATATTGGGGAAAAATCCTAATTCAAATCTTCCTCGAATTGCAGAACCCTCTTGGAAATCGAAACAGTAAGGTAAAATACAGAAGTTATTTTTTCCAGGATTGATTTCTGCCAGTTGGGATCGCCGTATCGCAGACTACCGCAGTGATCCCCAGGCGGTGTTAGGGTAGATGATAGGCTGAGCAAAGTGGGCTGGTGATCTGAACAATGCAAACACTCGATGCAATCCCCGATAAAAAACGAGCAGAGCGAATAACCTGTAGCTACATCAATGCGACCAGCTCCATTCAGGTGGTTCGCATCACGAATATCGAAAACTGGTACTTTGAGCGGGTGGTCTTTCCAGGCCAGCGGCTGCTGTTTGAGGCGGTGCCTGGAGCCAAACTGGAGATTCACACGGGTATGATGGCCAGCTCTATTCTGGCGGATACCATCCCCTGTGAAAAGCTGCGCGTTCGAGAAACGGAGCCGGTGACCGTAGGCGCCTAAATCCCCAGAGGCCAGCGGTGCGGACTAGGTTTCGCGGCCTTGTTGCCTTCTCTCCTCACTCTCTGGGCTGGGGGAAGGCTGAGGCGAGGGGCTGGCGGAGCGGCGCGGCTTCGGGGGTAGTGGGATCTCCAGGAAACGGGCGCTCAATCTCACCAGGCTGGTCTCTTGGGGCGGCCAAGGGATCCCCAACCAACGGGCCGTGAGCTCCAGCAAGCTGGGGGGTGGTGTCGGCGTAGGAGTTGGCGTGGGTGGTGGGGTGGGGTACAGATCTAGGCGCGGTGGCCGTGGGGTGCTAACCCGAAAAGCATCGGGGGGCGGTTGGGTCAGAGGTACATTCGGATCCCCGCATCCCAGCAAGCCCAGTCCGCCGGCAAGCAACAGGCCGTACAATTTTCGAGTGCCTCTACTGCCCATGAATACGCTGCTGGACACCTCCAACAGGGTATCATCGGGATCCCAAGGCTCTGAGCTGGGCTTGCAAATCTTCCTCCAGCACAGATAGCTGGCGAGCCAAGGTCACGTAGCGGTTGGCGGTCAGGTTTTTGGCGGTAAATTGCTCCAACAGTTGCTGATCCCGGGCAACCATTTGGTTGAGATACTGAGCCACAGAGGCTTGTGGATCCTCGATCAAAGCTCGGCACACCTGTAGGGCCATCACCAGTTGGGCCCGCACTTGTAAAAACAGCGATTGGATGTACTTCTGCTCGGCCTCGCTGAGTTGCCGAAAATCCCGCCAATGCTGCCCCCCCTGCAGGGATTGTTGGAGCTCGTTGACCCAGTGGTTGTAGTCTTTTACTTTGCGGGCCAGATCGGTGGCAAACTTCATCATCTCAGGGGTGCTGTTGAGCAGGTGGGCTTCCTGCCAACGCTGGCGGATGCGATGCAGGCTTTTTCCCAAGCGCAAGTTGGCTCTCAGGATCCCCAACAGGAGCAGCAGTAGGATCCCGGCAGCCGCGGCATAGGGCACCCAAGAGCCGGGATCCCGCATCCCCAAGAAGATGACCAAGGCTATTGCTATCAAACCAAAGGCCAGCATGCCCCAGGAGCGTAGCCGCTGTTGCTGCAGACGCAGGTACTCCGCCCGCAAATCAAAGGCCTCGCAGCAAGCGTCCAGATCGGCGGCCATGAGCTGGCGAAACTCGTCCACAGAGATCGGTTCCACACTAATCATCGAGGGCACCCTTAACGCAAGTGGATCGAGGCCAAACGACATCAAGACCTGCCCTGCCAATCACGGGCAGCTTCCGTACTTTCTTGTAGAGGCTCCAGCGTTTCGCTGGCCGGAACCACCATCAACCCATACCCTCCGCTGCGGCAAAAATCGACGATCTCCTGCGTGTCAAAGCGTTCTGCCAAGGGCTTGGGCAGTCCCTGTTGAGCCAACCGCTGCGCATATTTTCTTGCCGCAAACGAGCTCTCGAAAGCAATGACGATATCTTGACCCCCAACCTGGCGCGTACAGATCCCCTCCTGCCCATTGGCTTGGTAAAGCAGCACAATCACCTGGGGGGGCAAGTCCTCTGGGCTGACCCAAGACAAACCCTTCTCAGCCTGGGATCCCCCGCTAAGCAATACATCCCGCGCCTCATTCAGCCGCGCCAGTTGCGCCTCTAGCAAGGGTCTTTGTCGCTCGTCCTCCAGTTCTGCGAGGGCAGTACTGAGGGTTTGGTATTCCTGAAACAGTCGCCCCCGGATCTGCCGCTCGGTTGCGTCCGGCGGAAGGTTGAGAATCTCAAGGGCTTCGGCGGTGTTCATCATGGGCTCTGATTTATTCAAAATCATTGCCTAGACTAGCTGCTTTGAGAGTCTCTGGAGAGAAATTCTCCTATGATCGTGGCTGCCCGCTTTCTCGGCCAGAAGAGAGGGTGGACTCACCGTTCGCGCCAGCGGGCCGGAGGCCTTGTGCGGCGATGATGACTTCCATCTTGGGGCTGCTCAGCAGGGGAATTGACCTGGGGTTGGTCAGATAAAGAGGGAAGGGGAAAGCCCAACTCAAAAGCCTCTCGTGCCAGCAAAGCCAGCAGAGATGGATTCAACTGGGCGCGTTTCACCCGCTCCTTGAGGCGATTCCACAGGTGTGCTCGGTGGATGCGTTCCAACTCTTGTCGCTGTTCACGTATCATGTTGTTCCCACCTCTCTTGTATCAATCCTAACTAAGCAACAGGGGAGCTGGTGTCAGGGAACTTTGATGGATTTTAGGAGATGGGATCCTCATTTTCTCCGTTCGCGCCAGCGGGCCGGAGGCCTTGTTGACCCGCCGGGATCCCTGGGGTTGCCAGCAGGGAACACCATTCACATCTGTAATTTCTTGTGTTGCAGCAAGCCCGTCTTCGGAATGTACAAGGGCGGGATCCGACAGTTTTTCTAGGGACATTTTGGGATCCCTGCTCGCCTTAGAGGTCTTCCACACAGGGAACTGCGGCCTTGACAGGGCCAGCTTGCCCCAATCTATCCAAAAAATGCTGCAGGAGCTGAAAACCGGGTGGGTTGAGGCTGTAGTAAATCCAGCGCCCCTGCTGGCGAGCATTGACCAATTTCGCATCCCGCAGGGTTTTTAGGTGAAACGAGAGCTTGGATTGGCTCACCTTCAGCTCCTCGCAGAGATCACAAACACACAACTCACGCCCCTGCAGCAGTTGCAGCACGCGCAGGCGAATCGGGTCGGAGAGAGCGTGGAATCCCTCCCGCACCTGCTCATCTGTCAAATTCCCCTCTACCTCAACCAGGAACGAAACCATCATTCAACCAGGGTAGCAGGAGTTTTGCGCTGCGGCTGCTGATGGATTCGATGGCAGGGGAAAGGCGCGACAATCAACCAGTTTGGCAGCATCTCACTCGAAGGCAAGCAAATACAGACCTTCCGATTCAGAAGGGATCAGTTGATACGGATCTTTCTGATTGGCCTGTTCACAGAGATTGGCAAAAGACTGCAAACCTTCCAAGCGTTCCGTGAGTTCGCTGAGGGTATCGAGGTACTCCGCCAAGCCCGCTTGAGTCAGGTACCAAGATTTGTCCAGCTCTCGGAAATAGGTCATGTAAACTACCCGACCCTGACTGCTTCGCAGTACAGGGCAGGCTTAAGGCCTCCGGCCCGCTGGCGCGAACGGTAGCCCTGTAGTTGGCAAGCCAACCACGTTCGCGAAGCGAGCCGTAGGCTTGACCTCTAGGCTGGTTTACAGCAGCCCCCAAAAGCGCAATCACATTTGCACCGTTAAAATCAGCATCCCCTTCCCAACCACAATGCCCGCACTTAAATCCCTTCCCATCCCGGTACGACTTACCAGAGTCGGGATGAATGGGCAAGCATTTGTGGCAAGTCTGTGAGGTATAGGCCGGTGGTACAGTTACCACTTTCTTCACAAGCTCTCCACAGTTTCGCTGAAATCAATCACTGGGATCCGTTATGCGAGAGACACAGTTGCACCGGCTATGGCTGGTGTTGCTGGAAAAAGCTGCTTTGAATCATCTGTTGAAAAGCCTGGGCTGCTCGCGAAGTGTGCAGAACCCTCGCGAGAGCATCTACAAACGGCTCATCAATCTTTTGCCAAGACGGAGACGTTAATCCCGACACAGGGATCCAATACGAGCTTGGCAGGTGGCGATTTCTTGGGGGGTGAGGTTGTCCCAATTGACGTCGCGGCGCAGCACCAAGCCATTGTGCCCAGTGATGAAACGGGGCAGCTCTGCTTGGTCGATCACGCTCAGATCCCGCATGTGATAGGTAGTGTAATAGGTAACATCTGGGCTCTCGAAATCCACGTCGATAAGGGTGAGGGTCTTGCGGGGGGGCAGAGGGCTGCCCAAGAGAGGACGAGGGCCAGAGCCGAGAATGCCGCAGTGAAGCAGTTGCAGTTGCCCTTTGTGGCCAGGGTAGTAGCCGTGGTCGTGGCCGCTGATGTAGGTGTGGACGCGGTACTTCTCCAGCAGAGCCCGTTTGGCATCCGCCTCCAGCAGCACTTCTCCCGGATCGTCGCGCCCGACAGTGATGGCGTAGAGGGGCAGATGGCCGATGACAATGCGCAACTTGGCCTTCTGAGCCCGTTCGCTGGCCAGAGCCGCTTCCGCCCAGGCCATTTGTTCGGGCGGGATGTAATTGCAGGTGGCATCCCAGACTAGGTAAAACACATCGTCTTTTTCAAAGGTGTAGTAGAAGGGAAAGTCCCCCCGATCCACAAAGTTCAAACCTGGGTCGTGGGCCGGATCGTTCCAAAACTCGCGGGCCAGATCCCGTTCTTTTTGAAAGAGAAAGCCGCCCCGGGTGGTGCGGGCACAGGAAGCATCGTGGTTGCCCAGCGTGAAGCCATAGGGGAGTTTGGCCGCACGGATTGGGCCGGCCACATGCCGGTCGAAGGCTGCCCACATGGCCCGGATGCGCTCCTCCGAGAGGCGGGGATCCTGACCGGCCACCATATCTCCTCCTCCCAAAACAATATCCGGCTGAAGATAGGGGATGAGGCCGATGCCCCGATCCACCTCTGGGTCGTATTCCACCGAGCCGTAGATGCCGTTCATGTCACTGATGACCAAGAGGCGCAGATCTCGGCGGGGGGGGATGTAGAGGCCATGGGGGGCATCTGGATGGGGGACGACGGTGGGGGTGGGCTGGGGGGTAGGAGAGGGGAGAGCGGCTCTAGGGGATCCCATCCCTGGGGCTAGATGAGAGGGCTGCTGCCGACTGGCCCAATAGGCTCCTGCCAATCCACTGCTGCTGGCCAACCCCAACAAACCCAGAATTACCTTGCGCCGCTGCATGATCTTTGCCCCCAACACTCCAGCGGTATTGTAGAAAATCAAAAGGCTGATGTTGGGCTCTTCCATCTGCGCACGGCCTGGACTCGGCTCGAAGATGGCTATGCGCGGCAGCTCTTGTAGAGTTCGGGGTGTTTTTTGAACAACTGTTGACGCACAAATGCTACCTTGGTAGAGATGAGCAACTACCTATCTCAGACTCGGTATGACTTGAGGTTTTCCATGCCTCGCCCCTTGGATTCTTTGGAAGCTGCTTTGGAACGGTGCCGGGAGTGCAATCTGCGTTTGAGCCGACAGCGCCGTTATATCCTGGAGCTGCTGTGGCAGTGTGGCGAGCACCTCTCCGCCCGCGAGATTTACGATCGCCTAAATCAGCAGGGCAAACCGATTGGCCACACGTCCGTTTATCAAAACCTGGAAGCTTTGGCCAGCCACAACATTGTCGAGTGCTTGGATCGTGCCGATGGGCGCCGCTACGGCAACCGCACCCATCCCCACAGCCACGTGAACTGTCTGGATAGCAACCGCATCTTGGATGTGGACGTGGAGCTGCCGCCTGAACTGCTGGCCCAAGTGGAGCAACAAACGGGCACCCGCATCCAAAGTTACCGCATTGAGTTTTTTGGGGTGGAAAAGCCTGCGGAGCCCCAGCGGTAACCTTGGCAAAGGGATCCCTGCTGCCCTGAGCAAAAGTTGGGCAAAGGTCAGTAAGCTCGATTTTGGCCTTTGCCGATTTGCGACTGGATTTGCTCGAGAGAACTGGCAGGGGCCAGGCATTTGTTGCCCCAGCACACCAGCCCTAGAGCTCCTTCCGGCAGAGGTTCGGCTTCGGTGGGGAGAGCAAAGACGGTGGTGGGCCAAGATCGTTGCTGAAAGGCGGGAATGGAATCGGCCTCCAGGGTGACTTTCACCCAATTGCTGTACCAATCCAGTCCGGCAAAAAGGCTGGGGCAGGTGCGCGGCTGGGTGCTCATGATGTGGGCAAAGGTTTTCAAGGCCTGCTCTGCCCGCTCCAGGTAGTCCAGATCTCCAGTGAGGGCGGCAAGGCGCACCAGGTTGGCAATGGCCACCCCATTGGCTGCAGGGGTAGCGTTGTCCTGGAACTCCTTCTCTCGCACCAACAGCTCAGGGGCACTCTGGGCATCGCTGACAAAGTATCCCCCCCTGGCCGGATCCCACAGTTGCGCATCCATCTCCTGCTGGAGCTGGAGGGCAGCCTGCAACCAGTCTTGAGGGGTGGGATCCCCCACCAGAGGCAGGCAGGCTTGCTGCAAGTCCAACAGGGCCTTGATCAGCAGGGCGTAATCTTCCGATTTGGCGGGCACCTGAGCTGTGCCATCGTAGTTCAGGCGCAACAGGGATCCGGTCTCAGGGTGGCGCTGCTGGCTGAGGATGAATTGGGCAGCCCGCAGAGCGAATTGCAGATAGTCTGCGTTGCCGAACACTTGATAGGCCCGCGCCAGGCCGGAGATCATCAAGGCGTTCCAAGAGACGATCATCTTGGTGTCGGTGACAGGTGGGATTCGCCCTGGCCAGGATTGCAGACGGGCCGATTGGGCATCCACTGCCGGAGGGAAGGGAACTCGTCGATCCGCAGAGCCATAGCGTGCCTGAAACAGATGGGTGGTCAAGGCGGCTTCAACTTCTGGCGGCAACGCTCCTCCCTGTTGGCGCTGCAAGACGATGCAGCCGGGCCGATCGGGGAAGTTGCCCCCCGGCGATAGGTCAAACGCCTGCTGCAAGGCGCGGAAGGTTTCTTCCCCCAAGAGCTCCTGCAGCTCCTGCCAGCGCCAGACGTAGAACTCTCCCTCCTCTGGCTCTCGATCTTCTGCCCGGGCAAAGCTGTCGGCATCTTGAGCGGCGTAGAAATACCCGGCAGGGGCGGTCATCTCTCGCGCCACCCACTCCACCGTCAGCCGCACCGCCCGCTCGATGGCCGGATCTTGGATACCGTGCGCCCACAGATCGGAGAGAAACTCTAGGATCTGCCCGTTGTCGTAGAGCATCTTTTCAAAGTGGGGCACCGTCCAGGTGGGATCCACGGTGTAGCGGTGAAATCCTCCGGCCACATGGTCGAAGATCCCTCCCAGCACCAAGGCCATGCCTCGCTCTTTGGCCCGTTCCAGAGCGCTCTGCGAGCCGGGGATCCCTTCTGGTGGGTCGAAGCGGGCCGAACGCAACACCAACTGGGCGTAGGGCATCATGGGAAATTGCTGCACCGCCCCGGCATTGGAGAGCAAAGGCTGGATCTTAGGGATCCCAGAGCGCAGCAGGTCGGCGGGAATGTGGTCTTCCGGCACTAAGTCGCTGAGGGTGGTCAGAGCCGTCAAAATCTGGCCTTTCATCTCCTCTATTTTTTCCTTTTCCTGCCGGTAAAACTGCAGGATGCGCTGCAGCAAGGCCAGAAACCCCGGGCGGCCAAAGCGGGGCTCTACGGGAAAATAGGTGCCGGCGTAAAAGGGCACCAGGTCATCGGGCGTGAGGAAAACATTGAGGGGCCACCCCCCCTGCCCGCTCATGAGCTGCAACGCCTGCATGTAGATGCTGTCGAGATCCGGCCGCTCCTCGCGATCCACCTTGATGGGCAAAAAATGGGCATTCAAAAAGGCGGCAATTTCAGGGTTGGAGAAGGCCTCGCCCTCCATGACCGTACACCAGTGGCAACTGGAATAGCCGATGGATAGGAAAATCGGCCTATCCTCGGCCCGGGCTTTCTCCAGAGCTTCTGGGATCCAAGGCCACCAGTCCACCGGGTTCTCGGCGTGCTTGCGCAAATAAAGGCTGGAACTTGTGGCGAGGCGATTGGCCATGAGTACACCCTCTCACCCTTTTTGCTTTTCAGGCTAGCGCGTCCTCCTCCCAAGGCAGAGCCAACCCACTGTTGTTCAAGATACACTCACCCAGGATCCCTGTCGGTCAAGCCTGCTCCTGCTCGGCAGCCGGGATCAAAAACTCCAGAGGGCGCCCGTGCAAGACCAAGGTGGTGCTGGGGTTTTCCACAAAGCCGATCCGCTCGTAAAAGCCGCGCTGATGGGTTGTGAACAGGTAGATGCGCTCCACCGACTGCAGGTGGGGATGGCTGATCAGGGTTTCCACCAACTTGCGCCCAATGCCCTGACGTCGGTAGTCGTGATCAACCACGATATCCCAGAGGACGGCTCGGTAAACCCCATCGGAAGTGGCGCGGCCAAAGCCAATCAGGCGCTCCCCATCCCAGGCGCTGACCACCGGATGGCTGTGGGCAACGGCCCGCTCCATCTCCTGCCGCTGGCGATTCTGCGCCCAAAAGGCATTGCGGTTCAACAGCAGGAGAAGTTGATCCAGATCCAGCTCGCCCCGCTCCAGAGAGAAGCGAATGTTGCGGTTGTCCACCGGCTGACGAGAGAGGGCAATGACAGGCTCAGGAGAGGGATCGGGCATGAAGAAGACCTTTGCAGCAGTGAGGGTTGGCAAGGAAGGGGGAGTTCAGCAAAACACTTGGGCCTGACAAACTGAGGCTAGCTGGCCGAGGCATTGTCGGCGGTTGGCCCCGCATGCTCTAGGGCATAGGCTTTGAAGCGCTCCAGATCCGCCTGGATGGTGCTCTCCACCACTTTGCCCACAAACAGGCCATCCAAGATTTTGCCGAGGATCCCCGGGATCTTGTAGGCCACCGACAGCTTCACAATGGTACTGCCTTTGCGGTCGTAAAAGCGCAGCGCGCCCCGATTGGGCAGCCCCTCCACCGAACTCCAGCCGATGTGTTGGTGTTTCACCACCGTGTGGGTGCGGGAGATCCAACTGAAGGTGAGGCCGCGGGTATCCAGTGTCCACCGGGATAGCTCCTGATCCAGCAATTCCACCGAGCGGATCCACTTCATCCAACGGGGCATGAGGGTGAGGTTGGCCCACAAATCCCATACCTGCTCAATGGGAACAGGCACCTCCACCTGACAGGTATGCTCTAGCCAATCTGACTCTGACATAGGGCCTCCCACGCAACACCCGGCAGAAACACAAACCATCCAGGGGCTTGGCCACAACGCCTCGGGACGGGATCCCTGCCTTTACAAAATTTTATATCGACTTAAGATAGCATTATCGGCCTGATGAAAGTTTGGGGCTCTGCGCTTTTTGGCAGCCCGATTTCTTTTGCCGGCAAGTTGCGGCTGCCCCCCGTGAGGGCAACGCAGAAGGCAGGTATCATGATTGCCATCTGCAAGCTTCACTTGCAAGGGTTCGATGCATCCACTCGGTTGACTCGACGGGACGACCTCACCATGGTTTCACAATGGAAACAGCATCTGAAGAACTACTTCGTGGCGGGGTTGCTGGTGGTGATCCCTCTGGCAACTACCATTTGGCTGACGGTGGAGGTGGCCACCTGGAGCATTGGCTTTCTGACCAGCATTCCGAAGCAGTTCAATCCCATCCAGGGTTTGCACCCGATCTTGATCAACCTCATCGATCTGGCGGTGGGCCTGTTGACGCCGATTGTGCTCATCCTGTTGATTGGCTTCATGGCCCGCAACATTGTCGGCCAGTGGCTGCTCAATCTCAGCGAACAGTTGCTCCATGCGATTCCGGTGGCGGGGCTGGTGTACAAGACCTTGAAGCAATTGGTCAGTGTTTTGTTTGCCCCCAACAATCAGCGCTTTCGGCGGGTGGTGCTGGTGGAATATCCCCGACCAGGAGCTTGGGCGCTGGCCTTTGTGACGGGCACCATTCAAACTCCCATTCGGCCCGATGGGCCGCAGCGCTCCCTTGGACTGTTTGTGCCCACCACCCCCAATCCAACGACGGGCTGGTACGCCATTGTGCCGGAAGACCAAGTGGTGGAAGTGTTCATGCCGGTGGAAGATGCTTTTAAGATGCTCATTTCCGGCGGCATTGTCACCCCTGAGAGTTTTGAAGCGGGGCTGCAGCGGCGAGAAGGAGCTTTGGCCGTGACCATGCCCAGTTTGCGGGAGCTGGTGGAGCAGGAGCGGGTGGCAGGATCCCCCAGGGCTGACTCGGTGGGCTCTGAGGTAGGTTTTGAGACTGAAGGGATCCCTTAATCCTGCTTTCCTGTCCCTGCAGAAGGGCCGGGCTGCCAGAGCTGGTATTCTTTGGCCTGTTCCAAGCGCACATAAAAAGGCCGCATTTGCCGATCCAATGCCTCCACTTGCTCGGAGGGAAAGGCCTTCCAGTCAGCACGGCTGGCCCAGCGGAGGATGAGGTGGACAAGTTCGGGATCCTCTTGATCCAGCCAAACTTCTTTGCCCAGAAAACCCGGATGCCGGCGCAGGGCGGATCCCCAAACCCGCTCGTCTTGCTCAAGAAAGGCTGCTTGCCCACCGGGAGGAACCCGGAAGCAGAGATGTTCGATAGCGATAGGGCCGGGCGGGCTGGGGCAGGTCGACATAGGAGCAGAGGCGGCAAAGTTAAAGATGGGCCCTCTCAAGACTCCAGGGGGGAAGCAGTCAATCGTTGCAGGGTGGGAATGAAGTCGGGGTAGGAGATGCGGGCACAGTCGGCTCCCCTGAGGAGGGTGGATCCCTGCGCTCCTAGAGCTGCCACCATCAGGCTCATGGCGATGCGGTGATCCTCGTAGCTGTCGACCTCGGCCCCGTGAAGAGGGATCCCTCCCTTGATTTCCAGGCCATCAGGATATTCAGTGACCTGGGCTCCCATGCGGCTCAGCTCTTGGGCTATGGCAGCCAGACGGTCGCTTTCTTTCACCCGCAGCTCTGCGGCATCGCGAATCACCGTGATCCCTTCGGCAAAGGCAGCCGCCACCGCCAAAACTGGGATCTCGTCGATCAAGGTGGGGATGAGATCGCCGGCGATGGTGCAGCCGCGCAAGCGGGCCGAACGCACCCGCAGATCTCCCAGGGGCTCACCGGCCATTTCCCGGAGGTTCTCAATTTGGATGTCAGCCCCCATCTCCTGCAACACCCGTAGTGCACCGGTACGGGTGGGGTTGAGGCCCACATCCCTTAGCAGCAATTCGCTCTCGGGCACAATGGAGACGGCCACCAGCCAAAAGGCTGCCGAGCTGATATCCCCCGGCACCTGAACTCTCTGGCCCACCAGGCGGGATCCCCCCACCACGGCCACGGTTTTTGTTTCCGGATCCACCTGAATGTTGGCCCCGAAGGCCCGCAACATCCGTTCCGAGTGGTCCCGAGAGAGAGCCGGCTCGGTGACTTGGGTGGTGCCTTCCGCCAGCAGACCCGCCAGCAAGAGGCAGGATTTTACCTGCGCTGAAGCCACCGGGGAGCGGTAGTGAATGCCCTTGAGGGATCCCCCTTGTACGGCCAAAGGTGCCAACGTCCCACCGGCCCGTCCCCAAATGCTGGCCCCCATCTGCCGCAGCGGTCCTACCACCCGCCCCATGGGCCGCGAGCGCAGGGAGCGATCGCCGGTGACGGCAAAAAAGCGCCCGGCCTGGCCAGCCAGGATCCCCAGCATCAGGCGCAAGGTGGTGCCGGAGTTACCTGCATCCAACACGTCTGCCGGTTCTTGCAGCCGGCCCAGGCCAACTCCCCGAATGCGAACACACTCGCTGTTGAGCTCCGAAATATCTGCCCCCAGCGCCCGAAAACAGGCTGCCGTCCTGCGGGGATCCTCTCCCAGCAACAGCCCTTGGATGGTGGTTTCTCCTTCGGCCAGGGATCCCAGCATCAGGGCGCGGTGGGAAATGGACTTGTCGCCGGGGATGCTCACTTGGCCGCGCAGGCCCTTGGCCGGCGAGAGAGTGAGGATATCGGTAGAAGAAGAGTGAGTCAACACAGCAACTCTGATGGCAGACTGGGCAAAAGCGGCAGCAGTCTCATCTTACTCAGGCCCGGACTCATGCCCCAGAGATCTTACCAGGGATCCCAAGACAGCCTGTCTTTTGACGGCAACCCCTCTTTTCCCAGAGGATCACCTTAACAACATGGATTCCTCGGTCGGGGCCTGGCCTCGGCCTTTTTTTTGCAGATACTGAACTTTGTAGCAGCAGAAATAGAACCCCCGCAGACCGTGCTTGGCAAGGTGTATCAACACGACTCTGTTTTGACCGAGGAGGTGATGGCCTACCTGCAACCCCAGGGGGGCGGTATTTTTTTGGATGTGACGTTGGGAGGGGGTGGACACAGCTTGGCGCTGCTGCGGGGGGGAGCTGCTCGAGTGGTGGGGTTGGATCGGGATCCGGCGGCTCTACAGGCGGCGCAAGCGCGTTTTGCAGCAGAAGGGATCCCCGGCAGCCGCATCCAACTGTGGCACCTCAATTTTGCCGATTTCGATCTGCAGCAGCATGGCTTTCGGGATGAGCAGGGGCAGGGGATCCCCTTCGATGGCATCGTGGCCGACTTGGGGGTGAGTTCGCCGCAACTGGACTGCCCTGAGCGGGGATTTAGCTTTCGCGGGGAGGGGCCGCTGGACATGCGCATGGATCCCAGTACAGCTCAGGAGACTGCCGCCGATTGGGTTAATCATCGCCCGGTCGAAGAGTTGATCGAGATTTTCACCCGTTACGGCGAAGAGCGATTTGCCCGCCGCATTGCCCATCACATCGAGCAGGCTCGTCCCCTCGCCACAACTACCCAGTTGGCCCAGGTGGTTTGGCAGGCGGTACCTCCGGCAGCTCGGCGAGGCCGCATCCACCCGGCCACCCGCGTCTTTCAGGCGTTGCGCATTGCCGTGAACCGAGAACTGGAGGCTTTAGAAACCTTGCTGGCCCAAGCCCCCACTTGGTTGAAACCCGGCGGCAGGTTGGCCGTGATCAGCTTCCATAGCCTTGAAGATCGCTTGGTGAAATGGGCCTTCCGCAGGGATCCCCGTTGGCAGGTGCTCACCCCCAAGCCCTTGTCCCCTTCCGAACTGGAACGGCAACGCAATCCACGGGCCCGCTCTGCCAAACTGCGAGTGGCTGCCCGCAGCAGTCAGATGTAGGTTTAGGTTGGTTCTCCCGCTCTCAAGAGATCGGCTACCGTGAAGCGGACAGCTGTCCTGCTGAGGCCGGGAATCGGGAGAAGGGGGTTGCTGTTGGGGGGCGCGGGGAACTAGGGTGAAGCGGAACCGGCGGTCTCACACCGTCGGATTCCTTGGTGTGTGTGAGGTTAAGCCCTATGGTTAGCCAGCCTTTGAACGCAGGTCTTGATCGTCCCAAAAGCCCTCGTCGCCACAGACAGCCTTCTGCTCTGAGCCGACCCCTCTCCGGTACAGTTCAGGCCAGCCGCACCCAACCTTTGAATTTGAAGTTGAAATCAGCCCATCCTCGCAGCCAGCATCTTGCTTGGGCAGAACACCTAGCCTGGTGGAAGCAAATCTCCACAGGGATGGCTATCCTCTCCGGCGTTTCAGTGTTGAGCCTTTACAGTTGGACTGTGCATACCCAAAGCCGGTGGAGCCAGCGTTACCAGGTGTGGCAGCAGATGCAGCGCAACGAACGACAGTTTCTGCTGACTCAAGAATCCATTGCCAATTCTCTCCGGGAAATCGCCGACCGCTCCGAAATGGTGCCGCTGGTACCGGATCGGATGATCGAGGTGCCGATTGCCTCTCCCAGCCAAGTTGAGCCGGATCCAGCCCACCAGGCAACGGCTTTGCCAGAAAGAGCGCTCCGCGCCGCTCACGCGACCGAAAAAGCCCCTCTTTTCTACCCGGTTGGGTACTAGTCCAACAGATCCAGTCGATGGCGGCTAGGCCAGCGTCTCTATCTTGCTCTCCCAAAAGCCCTGGGTCTTGTGAAGTCTCGGTGTATCTCTATTCTCCAAAAAGCCAAGGGATCTCTGAGTTTCAGGATCCGGAGTAGGTGGGGGCAATCCTTCAATCGCTTACAAAGCAACAAAGCAATCTGGCCCAAGTTTTTCAAATTTTAATGGGATGTCGCCCATCCGAAGCTCTGGGACTGCAGATGGGATCCCATCTACCCCTGGGGATGACATCCCCCCTGGCAGGATAGGAACTCCAGAGCAGGGGATGTATGATGCCTAGCACGGCTTTTTCGGAGCAATCGCAGAGAAAGCTGTACCGACAGGTTGTCCTGGGGATCAGCCAGGGCATGTAAAGGGGAAAGTCCGGTGCAAATCCGGCGCTGTGCCGCAACTGTGATGGGCTTGGGCTAGACCCATGCCCTCAGTCAGGATGCCCGCCTGCGGTTCTGGCTCGTCTTTCTTCCGCGTCGCACGGAATCAGGAGCTTTAGGAAAATGAATCCCATTCTAGGTCTCAGCCTGGCGCTGGGGGGTCTTGTTTTGGGGATCCCAGCGTGGGCGCAGCCGGCGGCCTCTTCACCTTCAGCTCAAGAGGTGTTGGAAACCGGTGTTAGCGCCGAGATTTTAAATCAACCCGTCACCACACCTTTTCGCCGTCCTGGTTTGCTGCGGGATTCTTCCCGCCCGGTTTACGTCATTACCCGCCAGCAAATTCGAGAGCAAGGGGCAAGAACGGTTCAGGAGGCCCTGCGCTACCTGCCCGGGATCCTCAGCGACGGCACGGCGGGAACCCAGTTGGGAGCCCTTAGCTCCCAGTTTATGCGGGGAGGACGAACGGCCCAGGTGTTGGTGCTCTTGGATGGCCGCCCCATTAACGACCTGGGCTTTTTTGGCGGGTTCGATCTGTCTCAGATCACTACAGATGTGGTCGAGCGTATTGAGATCTCTCCAGGTGGGGGCTCCACCTTATACGGCTCCGATGCCGTTGGCGGGGTCATCAACATCGTGACGCTGGATCCAAAGCCGGGATCCGAGACCGTGCTGGAAGCGGCTATCGGCAGCTACGGCCTCAATGAGCAAGGGATCCAAAACCGCGGCCAAGCGCAGGATCTGGGCTGGGTGGTCAGCTATCGCCGTCTGCAGAGCAACAACGACTTTCCCTTTGAAATTAGGCGTTTGGGCAAAGCAGGCAGGCGGGAGAACTCGGCAGTGGAGTACCACAACCTACAAGCCAAACTCACCTGGCAACTGGCAGAAGGCCAGGTCCTAACCGGAAATGCCCTTTATCTCAATAAAGCGTTTCAGGTGCCTGGCAGCACCGAGTTTCCCTCCCCCGATGCAGTGCAAAACACCAACGACCTGCTGTTAGATCTCAGTTGGCTGTGGGATCAAGAGAGGGGATCCCTGCAAGCCAGGGTATTTTTTGACGACCTCAACTATCGCTTCAGCGCCCCACAAAGCCAGGGATCCCGGGATGAGATCCTGCGAACGGGGTGGGGATCCCAACTGCAATACACCTGGAAGGCTGCTGAAAACCTGGAGCTTACTCTAGGAGCGGATTACCGATCCATTTCAGCTCGCAACACCACCTTCTCCTTTGCCAGGGGATCCACCAACGTCAACTATGACAATACTGTGAATCAGGGGGCATTCTTCGCCCGCCTGGATTACAGGCCACAGCCCAACTTTTATCTCAACTTAGGTGTTCGCCAAGATTCGAGCAATCTGGTCAACGGTTCGGCCACCTCTCCTGCCGCAGGGATCCGCTGGGTTTTGGCAGAAGGCACCACCCTGAGGGCCAATTATGCCGGCAGCTTTCGCACCCCCTTGATCTCAAACCTGTTCTTTCGGCTGCGCGGCTTTTTTGAAGTCGACGGCAACCCCAATTTGCGACCGGAGCGGGGAGAGAGTTTTGACATTGGCCTGGATCAGGCTTTGGGAGATTTTGGCCTACTGCGCTTGACCTTTGCCCATAACCGCATCCGCGATGGCATTACCTTTGTCAGCACTGGCCCGCGCAGGGGAACCTACGAAAACATTGAGCTCGTGGAATACACGGGCTTGGAAGCAGCCCTGGATTTGCGATTGGGGGAAAACTGGACTCTTTTTGCCAACTACACCCTGAACGATCCCATCATCCGCTCGGCGCTGGATCCCAAAGCGGTTGGCAAACAGCTAGCCTTCGTGGGAGCAGACAGCTTCAACCTGGGCCTGAGCTACCGCGATGCAGAGGATCGGTATGCCTCAGTTTTCCTGCATCACATTGGCACTTTCTTTACCAACAACGCCAATACCCAATCTCTGCCCGGCTACACCAACCTGGCTCTGCGGGGAGGGATCCCAGTAGCAGAAAATCTCGCTCTAGAAGTGGGGGTTGATAACCTGCTGGATGAGCAATATGAGGTTTTCCCCGGCTACCCCGGAGTGGGTCGCACCGTTCGGCTTAATTTAAGGGGCCAATTTTAGAGCGACTTGAGGCTGACTTTTAGCTGTCTAACTCACTGCTGAATCCTTGGCCAAGACATTGAGATCGTCTTTGCCTCTTCTCACACCCTTTGCTTGGACAGAAACCTATGACTATATCAAGGAGCACCATGTCTCGATCAACTTCCCAGTTGCCCATCCAAGCTGGCAGCGCTGCCCAGCAACCCAGCAGCCATTGTCTTTGGGTTTGTGTCACTTGCGGATCTCGGTGGGTTAACGGCCAAAAAGAAGGGATTAGCAAGGGAGAAATGCTGCTGTCTGCCCTGCAATCTCAAACCCTCAATCCTCAACTGACCCTGAAGCCGGTTGCCTGTATGAGCGGCTGCAGCCATGCTTGTGTCGTTGCGTTGGCAGCACCTCAAAAGATGACCTATGTTTTTGGAGATCTCGATCCAAAAGATGTGGATCTCATTCTGCAGACAGCAGAGCTCTACCTCACCAAGCCAGATGGGATCCTACCCTGGGCCGAGCGCCCCCTCAAAAAAGGGGTGATTGCTCGTATTCCACCACTGCACTGAGGAGCTTTCTCATGGCCACTTTTACCCCCTGGATAACCCCCCTCCATCAAGCTTGGCAGGAAGTTTCTCTGACGGGTTGGACAACCCTTTATGAAGGGATCCCTGCCCATATTGACTGCTTGGGGCCGTTGCTCTACGAGCTGTTTCAAGAGCACTGGGCCGAGATCCAGGTGGGCCATGTGGCGGAAGGCGGGGTGCTGGAGCTGGCTTTCAAGAAACCTCCAGCTTTGTGCGTGCTCTACGATGGCTATCTAACCGTTGCCACCGAAACTTGGCACCTGCATTTGTGCCTGGAGGAGCACCAAGGCGGCCCCCATCGCAAGACCCCACCCGAGCTGCGCCGCAAAAGATTGGTTAGCCGTGCTGCTCTCTACCGGCGCCTCAATCCCCAAGGTCAGCCCCGCATGTGGGGGATCCAATTCTGGAATGGAGCAGAAGAGCCTTTGCTGCAGATTTTTCTGCCCAGCCCCTTTTTGGGGCCAGAGGAAGACTACCTGCCGGAAGGCAAAGCAGATTACCAAAAGCTTTCTCTTTACGAGCGCATCCGCGCCATCTATGTGCAGGGGAAAGAGCGGATCCCCTATGAGGATAACCCTCTTAAACGTCCCTACCTTGCCGTTTGTCGTTCCAGCCGTTGTTATCCTTCCCGCAACTACCAACCGGTTGTGGAAGCTCTGGAATCGGCTCTTCGAGAAGCCAACCTGGACGTACAGGTTATCACCTCAGGCTGCTTGGAAGTTTGCCAACAGGGGCCCGTGGTTTTTTACTCTGGGGATCGCACCTGGTACAAGCGGGTTACTCCCCAAGTAGCTCGGCAAATTGTTTTTGAGCATTTGCTTAATAGCTGTCCTCTGAAAGACCACCTTTTTCCAGGAGATTAAAGTCATGATTGGCCTGCAATCGAGTGCTCAACCTATCCCCATTCCCAGCTCTCGCCGCTTAATCCCAGCCCCACTTTGGATACAAGCTGCTCAAGATTTGGCCCAAGGCTGGTTCTGGCCCAGCTTGTTTACCACCGTCGGCTGTCTCAGCAATATTGCTTATACATGTACCCTTCCTTTTGTAACTGTTGGTATTGTTGCAGGCACAACTTTAACCCGCCAAAGGGCAGCCATTAGTGCTTTGATGATTTGGCTGGCCAACCAAATCTTTGGCTACACCTGGCACAACTATCCCCGCACTCCCGATTCGTTTGCCTGGGGGTTGGTGCTGGGGATCGGCACGGTGGGGATTGCTCTTGCTGGCGGTTACCGACCTCTGTTTTCTCAGTCCAAGCCGCTTCGGCCAAGGCAACTGCTGCTGAACTATCTCTGGATCCCGGCCATGCTCATCTTGGGGTTTCTGGCTTTTGAAGGGCTGATTTTGGCCGCCGGCCTGGTTTTGGGGGGAACGGAGGGCCTGACCCTGCCCATTCTGGGCAAAATCTGGCTGCACAACTGGCTGTGGACAGGACTTTGGATTGGGATCCACGCGCTGCTGGTGTGGGACAGAGGACGTCGCCGGGTGTGGCTGGGAGAGGAGAAACTGCGGTGAGCTGCTCCCGTACAAGCTCTTCCCATCCCGTCAGCGGTGCGGAGTACCTTTGCAGTGATCTAGAGCATCCCCAAGAGGGATCCAGGCCAAAATAGGGGCGACCTATGTGGGAGGGGATCCCTTTGCAACTCAGTCGCGTTAACAGTGAGGAGCATTCCTGCCATCCTCTGCTCTTGGCTTCCCAACGCCTCTTGCTGTTCAGCGGCAAGGGAGGAGTGGGCAAAACAACCTTGACCTGCGCGCTGGCTCGCCAACTGGCCCAGGTGGATCCCCAGCGCCGTCTGCTCCTGATGTCCACGGATCCCGCCCACTCGCTGGGGGACGTGCTGCAAATCTCGGTTACGGATGTGGCCCAACCCTTGCCGGATCGCCCCAATTTGCAGGTGCGGGCTTTGCAAGCGGAGATTTTGTTGCAATCTTTTCGGCAAACCTATGGGCCGGCCCTGGAGCTCATTGCCGAGCGGGGCAGTTGGTTTGGCCGAGAGGATCTGCTGCCGATCTGGGATTTAGCCTGGCCGGGGGTGGATGAGCTGATGGCGATTCTGGAGGTCAACCGGCTGCTGGCTGGGGAGGAGGTGGATACCGTTATCTTGGACACGGCCCCCACCGGGCACACCCTGCGGCTGTTGGAGCTGCCCGACTTTTTGGATAATCTTCTGGCTGTGTTTGCCACCTTTCAGGCCAAGCATCGGGAGATCGCCCAAGCCCTGACAGGCACCTATCGACCGGATGAGGCGGATGCGTTTTTGGCCCAGTTGCAGGGGGAACTTGAGGGGGGCAAAGCCCGCTTGACCAATCCGGAGAGCACCTCTGCTTGGCTGGTGATGATCCCGGAGCAGTTGAGCGTGGCGGAAACCCGCCGCTTTTGTCAGCAACTGCAAAACCGCCGCGTGCCCATCGGCGGTCTTCTGGTCAATCAGGTGCTGCTTGCAAGAGAGAATAACAGCCAACCTTCGCTGCCCGCTGCTCTCCCCTCTCCTCTCTACTCGGCGCGGCAACAGGAACAGGGGCGCGTGCTCAAAGCCCTGCAGGAGGAGCTGCCCGGATACTCTATCTGGGTCTGTCCTTATCAACTACAGGAGCCGGTTGGGTTGGCGGCCCTGGATGAGCTGGTGCAGCAGCTTCGCCCCTTGCCAGAGGTGCTGCTGGAGTTGGAAGGGATCCCAGAGCAAAAAGCAGAGAGCCAAGAGAAGAGAAAGTCTCTCTTCTCCACCCTCTTCCCTTCCTTCAAGGGGATCCCGTCCCTACCGGATTTTTTGACCCAAGGGATCCGACTGGTGTTGGTGGGGGGCAAAGGGGGTGTGGGCAAGACGACGGTGGCCGGGGCCCTGGCTTGGAACTTGGCCAAGCGCCATCCCGACAAGCAGCTCTTGCTGGTCTCCATCGATCCGGCTCACTCGTTGGGGGATCTGTTTCAGACGAAACTGGGTCAGGATCCCATTCCCCTGCTGCCCAACCTGCTGGGGCAGGAGATCGATGCGGCGGCGGTGCTGGAGCAATTCCGGCAGGATTACCTGGAGGAGGTGGCGGCCATCTTGGCGGGGGAGGGGACGGCAGGGGTGGAAGTCCAATACGACCCGCAGGCGTGGCGGCAACTGCTGCAGATGCCCCCACCCGGCTTGGATGAGGTGATGGCCCTGTTGAGTGTTCTCCGACAGGAGACGAGCGGGCAGTTCGACCTGGTGGTGCTGGACACGGCTCCCACAGGCCATCTCTTGCGGTTTCTGCAGATGCCCCAGGCTCTGGAGGGCTGGGTAAGCTTGGCCCTGAAGCTGTGGCTGAAATATCGGGATGTGGTGGGCAGGCCGGAATGGGCGCAGCGGATGCGGGAGCTCTTGGCCCAGGTGCGACAGCTCCGGCAGCAGCTCCAGGATCCCCAGTTTGTTACCTTTATCCCCGTCTTTAACCCCGAGCAAGCAATTCTGGCGGAAACCGAGCGTCTCTTGGCGGAATTGGATGCTTTGGGGATCCCTCATCCCTACGCCGTTCTCAATCGGGTGTGGTTAGAGGATTCTACCCCCTTTGGAGAGGCCCTCCGCCGTCGTCACCAGACTCTTCTGGCCCAGCTCCCCCAGCCATTTTCCCAGCAGGCCATCTTGACCATCCCCTTCCTACATCCTCCCAGCTTGGAGAATATCGGCTCCTACTTATTGGCTCCTCAGGAGCCCTAACCTAGGGGTAGACCTTGCTCACCCAAGGAGTTATGGATCCCCATCTGGAAGAACGCGCCCGCGAGCTGCGCACCCTGCTGCAGAAGGCCAGCATTGCCTACTATGTCCACGATGCGCCCATCCTGGAAGACAGCGTTTACGACCGCCTCTACCGCGAGCTGCAAGAGCTGGAGCGGGCTTACCCTGAACTGGTCACTCCCGATAGCCCTACTCAGCGGGTGGGAGAAAAACCTGCAGAGCATTTTCCCACCGTCTTCCACCGCATCCCCCTCTACAGCTTGGAAAACGCTTTCAACCCAGAAGAGCTAGAGGAGTGGCAAGAGCGTCTGCTGCGAGTTTTGGGCCGTGCCCCTGTTCCCGACAGCAGGACAGAGGGAGAGCTGGAATATGTATGTGAGCTGAAGATTGATGGCGCCGCCTTGGCCCTAACCTACATCGAGGGTCTTTTGGAGCGGGGTGCTACTCGGGGGGACGGACAGGCCGGAGAGGACATCACCCCCAACGTGCGCGCCATTCGTTCGATTCCCCTGCGGCTGGCGACAGCAGATCCGCCTCCCGTTTTGGAGGTGCGGGGGGAAGTCTATCTGGCCCTAGCCGAGTTTGAACGGATCAACCAAGAGCGTCGTTCCGCTGGGGATCCCCCCTTTGCCAACCCGCGCAACTGTGCTGCCGGTACCCTGCGGCAGTTGGATAGCCGCGTTGTGGCCGCCCGCAAGCTCAGCTTCTTCGCCTACGCCCTCCACTGGCCGGAGGGATGGCCTGCCGGGGATCCCCCGCAAACCCAGTGGCAGTGTCTGCAGCAGCTCAAGGAATTGGGATTTCCAGTCAACCCCCTTTCCCAGGTCTGTCGGGGCTTGGGAGAAGTGATCCAGTTTTACGAGCGATGGCGGGGTGCCCAGCTCCCCTACGCCAGCGACGGGGTGGTGGTGAAATTGAACTCCTTGCGGCTGCAGGAGGAGGCCGGCTTTACGCAAAAATTTCCCCGCTGGGCCATTGCCCTCAAATACCCTGCCCAGGAAGTCCCCACCCGCATCCGCGCCATCGTGGCCAGCGTGGGCCGTACCGGCGCCGTCACTCCAGTGGCAGAGCTGGAGCCGGTTCCTTTGGCCGGCACCCTTGTCAGCCGCGCCAGCCTGCACAATGCCGATCGCCTGCGGGAGCTGGATGTGCACATTGGCGATACTGCCATCGTGCGCAAAGCCGGGGAGATCATCCCGGAGGTGGTCGGGATCCTAAAAGAATTGCGCCCTGCCGACGCTGTTCCCTACAGCCTGCCCAGCCAGTGCCCCGAATGCCACGCCCCTTTGGTTCGTCCCCCCGGCGAAGCCGTGACCCGCTGCCCCAACCCCGAGTGCCCGGCTAAGTTGCGGGGCCAATTGCAGCACTGGGCCAGCCGCGATGCTTTGGATATCGAAGGCTTAGGGGAAAAGCGGGCAGCCCAATTGGTGGAGAGCTTGGGGGTGCGCACCGTAGCCGATCTCTACCGCCTCACCCCAGAGCAGTTGCAGGGCTTGGAGGGGATGGGATCCCGCTCCAGCCAAAAGCTGGTGCAAGCCATTCAGCGCTCTCGTCAACAGCCCTGGGAACGAGTGCTCTACGGGCTGGGGATCCCCCATGTGGGGGTGGTCACCGCCCAGATTTTGGCCGGCCATTTTCCCACCCCTGAGCTTTTGGCCCAAGCCAGCGCAGAAACCATCGCCCAGATCTATGGGATAGGCGCGGAAGTGGCGGAAGCGGTGGTGGCCTGGTTTGCCGAGCCGGCCCATCGTCGCCTGTTGCAGGAGTTGCAGGCGCTAGGGATCCCCGCTCTTCCTCAGCAGGAGAACCCTGCCGTCTCCCAGATCCTGGCCGGGAAAAAATTCGTAATCACCGGCACCTTGCCCACCCTCTCCCGCCAGCAGGCCAAGGCTTGGATTGAGAGTCGGGGGGGCAAAGTCACCGCCAGCGTCAGCCGCCAAACCGACTACGTGGTGGTGGGCTCTGACCCCGGCTCCAAGCTGGAGCAAGCCCAACAACTGGGGATCCCCCTGCTGACCGAAGCGGAGCTGTTGGCGCTGGATCCCACCGTGGAATCCGGTGATCTGCATCCTTGACAGGGTGGATCCCCGAAAAACTTGGGTAGGGTGGGTTGTCTTAGCGGCAGGGATAATTTATGATTCATCTCTAGTGAGGAGTGGACGCCAATAGGGGGAAGCGAACGAAACACGGACAGTTCCTTCCCCTTTTTGGTTACAAAAAGGCGCGGCCACACCTCCAAAAAGTATCCAACTTAACTGAAGGATTCCTTTGCCAGTGCCAGATAAGTTCAACTATGATGGGATCAGCGGAGACGCATGTTTCCGTTCACTCCTCACACCATCTTCCGCTCGGCGTCAAGTCGGGCGGTTTTTCTATAAATCCGTCCAAAGGATGTATGACCATTCCCGATAGCAGCGAAACGGCTCACCCCTTCCATTTCCAGTTTTCCTCCTTGTAAGACACTTGGGGAGAACCGAGGCTGTGGCGTTTGCACGGGTAGCGCAGAGCGCTGGAGAAGCTTATGGTCACTTTGAAGCAAGAATGAAACACCTCCGTTGCATTGCTTCCCAGCTCCCTTTTGAAGAGTGGGTGGTCGCGGAAGCGGCACGGAGCGCTTGGGAAGTGTCTCAATCCAGTTTGAAATGACTATATCTCCAGTCTTTCCAGTTGATCCCCATGGGAATCTCTTGGCACCCTGCCCCCTTGGGGATCCGGAAACAAGCCCTACGAGCCCAGTGGAGATGCTAGACTAGTAGGTCAGTGAGATTCCACCAACTTCGGCCTCCTTACGCTTTCGCAGCCAATTTGCGACTGGATTGGAAGGTTTAGTTTTCTTCTGGCTTTTGCCGGATTAGGATAGCCAAGAGCAAGCAGCAACGAGGATCCCATGGCCAAATATGACTCCCATCTAAAGTGCTCCTTCTGCAACAAGTCACAGGATCAGGTGCGTAAGTTGATTGCGGGGCCGGGGGTCTACATCTGTGACGAGTGCGTGGAGCTCTGCAACGAGATTTTGGATGAGGAACTCTACGACGGCAACACTCCTCCTGCTGCCGCCCCTGCCGGCGGCCGGCGTGAAGCTCCTAAAAAATCCTCCCGCAGCCTGCCTTCTTTGGCGCAGTTGCCCAAGCCGCAGGAGATCATGCGCTATCTCGACCAATATGTGATTGGCCAAGAAAAAGCTAAGAAGGTTTTGTCGGTGGCGGTTTACAACCACTACAAGCGTCTGGCTGCCAAGGCCAACCCCGGTAGCGTCGGAGTTTCGGAACTGGATGAGGTGGAGCTACAGAAGTCCAACATTTTGATCATTGGCCCCACCGGCTCCGGCAAAACCCTGCTGGCGGAAACCCTGGCCCGCATGTTGGATGTGCCTTTTGCGGTTGCAGATGCTACCACCCTTACGGAAGCTGGCTATGTGGGCGAGGATGTGGAAAACATCCTGTTGCGCCTGCTGCAGGTGGCGGACATGGACGTAGAAGAGGCCCAGCGCGGCATCATCTACATCGACGAAATCGACAAAATTGCCCGCAAAAGCGAGAACCCCTCCATTACCCGCGATGTCTCCGGCGAGGGGGTGCAGCAGGCTTTGTTGAAGATGCTGGAAGGGACAATAGCCAACGTGCCTCCCCAGGGAGGGCGCAAGCACCCCTATCAAGACTGCATTCAAATCGACACTTCCAACATCCTCTTCATTTGCGGGGGGGCTTTTGTTGGCCTGGAAAAAGTAATCGAGCAGCGCATTGGCAAGAAATCGATGGGCTTTATCAAGCCAGGGGAGCAATTGTCGGTTAGCCGCGAGCAACGTATGGCCAATGCCCTCAAGGCTTTGGAGCCTGAAGACTTGATCAAGTACGGCATGATTCCCGAATTCACGGGGCGGCTCCCGGTAGTGGCGACTTTGGATCCGCTGGATGAGAAGGCGCTGGAGGCGATCCTGACGCAGCCCAAAAACGCCATTCTCAAGCAGGCGCAGAAGCTGTTGCGCATGGACGGGGTGGAACTGGAGTTCGAACCTGCCGCCATTGCTGCCATTGCCAAAGAAGCTTATCGCCGCAAGACCGGGGCTCGTGCCCTGCGGGCCATTGTGGAAGAGCTAATGCTGGATGTGATGTACGAGGCACCCTCCCGCCGCGACCTGAAATACATCCGCATCACCGCAGAGATGGTGGAGCGCCGTTCCACCCGCGAGCTGATTCCTCACCCCTCTACGCTGCCCAAGCCTGAGTCGGCCTAGAGTCGCGGCCCTTCCGATCCCTGCTGGATGAACTTATGATCTGTTCTTGAAAGAGGGGGCAGGAGATCCTATGGCAGGGACTGCGTTCCGCTGGCGCGAACGACAGAGGGTGGATCGTGAATATGCGGTAATTGGTCTGGGGCGCTTTGGTTCTAGCTTGGCTCTCACCTTGATGGAGCGAGGGCACAATGTCTTGGGGATCGACCGCAGCCGTGAGATCGTGCAGCGCCTGGCGGATCAGCTGACGCAGGTGGTGGCACTCGATTCCAGCGATGAAGATGCGCTGCGAGCGGTGGATATCCTCTCCTTCGACACGGTGGTGGTGGCCATTGGCAGCGATTTTGAGAGCAATTTGCTGACGACGGTGGCCCTGAAAAGTCTGGGGGTGCGCAATGTGGTCTGTAAGGCGTCGACCGAGCGGCAACGCTCTATTCTCCTGCGAGTGGGGGCAGATCGGGTGGTGTTGCCGGAGCAAGAGGCAGGGCGCCGTTTGGCTCAGGTGTTGACAGCACCGGGGATCCTAGATCAGCTAGAGCTGGAGCCGGGCTACAGCATTACGGAATTACAGGTGCCGGAGGCGTTGGTGGGCCATACGCTGGCGGAGTCGGATCTGCGTCGCCGCTTCGGCATCACGGTGCTAGTGGTGAAGCGAAAGCAATCGCTGGTGGTCTCTCCCCCCGCAGACTACCTGCTGGAAAAGGGGGATTTGCTGGTGGTTCTGGGGGCCAATACCAACATCTCGCGGCTGAATGAAATGTAGGGAGGGCTCCGATGAGAGAGGGCTCCGTCCCGCTTCCGCCAGAGGAGGGCTCTGAGTGCTTGGTTCCACCGGTACCATCCCGCGCCCGCCACCTGCCGACACCGGGCTCGGCATTGTCTCAGTCCTCTAGGGCCTTTGGGAATCGTCTGCAGTGGTTTTTCGGGGGGGACAGGCGTCGCCCGCTGCCACCGCCATTGCGCCTGGTTGTAGGGTTGGGGCTCTTGGCAGTGGTGGGAACTTTGGTGCTCATGTTGCCGGGGATCGGGCGCGGGGATCCCTTGAGCTGGAATGAGGCACTGTTTACGGCCATGTCGGCCTTGAGTGTGACGGGTCTCTCGACGATTGTGGCGGCGGAGGATCTCACCCTGCTGGGCCAGATTGTCTTGCTGATCCTGATTCAGATTGGCGGGGTGGGCTTCATGGTGTTGGCGGTGGTGGTGTTTCAACTGATCGGGCGGCGCATTTCCCTGCTCAATCGCTTGGCGCTGTGCAATTCGCTGGGTCTAATCGATCCGGGGGCGATCTTGGAATTGACTCGGCGGGTGCTGCTGGGGGTCACCCTCATTGAGTTGGGGGGGGCTCTGCTGCTCTGGGTGCACTGGCGGGATCTCTATGGGCCGGAGCGGGCGGTTTTTCTGGCTATTTTTCACGCGGTGTCGGCCTTTTGTAATGCAGGATTTGACCTGTTTGGCCGGGAAGGGATCCCTACAGACGGTCTGTCGCTGGCGATTTTGGCCGGTCTGATTTTTATCGGCGGTTTGGGCATCCCGGTTTTGTCGGATTTGTTAACCTGGCCGCGGGGCCACCGCCCCTCTCTGCACACCCGGATTACCCTGGGCGTGGTGGTGGTTTTGCTCTGCACGGGCGGCATTGGCTTGTTTTTGGGAGAGAGCTTGCCCGGTGGATCCCTGCTGGAGGTGAGCTGGCCCCGCCGCTTGGGCCTGACGTTTTTTCAATCGGTTTCTGCTCGAACGGCTGGGTTTGCCGGGCTCCCCATTGAGGATCTGACCCCGGCCAGCCAGTTGCTGCTGATGGCTCTCATGTTTATTGGGGCAGCCCCAGCTTCTATGGGGGGCGGCATGACCACCGGCACCTTGGCGGTGTTGGTGTTGGCCCTCTGGGGCTATGCCCGCGGTTTGCCCAGCGCTCAGATTGCCGGGCGCAGCTTGGATCCCTCCATGGTGCGCAAGGCGGCAGCGGTGTTAACGGTTTCTCTGTTTGTGGTATTGTTGGCGGCTTGGTTGATTTTGCTGACCCACAGTAACAGTAGGTTGGATCCGGTGTTGTTTGAGGTGATCTCCGCCTTTGCCACCTGCGGCCTCTCGACGGGCTTTACCGGGGAGCTCAACTGGTTTGGCCAACTGATCATTGTGCTGGTGATGTTCTGGGGCCGGTTGGGGGCATTGACGATTGTCTTGGCCTTGGCTCAACAACAGCCCCGCCCGTTGGTAACCTACCCTGAAGAGTCGATCCTAATCGGTTAGTCCAGAACTGAGGAGAGAGCAGCCTCCGTTAGACTGAGTAAGGGATCCCTTCGTCCCTCTCGTTACCGGGAGCCATCCGTGTCCAAGTTCCTTTTAATTGGTTCTACTGAGCCCTTCAGCGGTAAGTCGGCTGCCATCTTGGGTTTGGCCAAGCATCTGCAGCAGCAAGGGATAAAAGTCACCTATGGGAAGCCCATCGGTTCTTGCGAGCGGGAAGATTGCTCGCTGGAAGGGGGCGATCCGGATATGCGCTTTGTGGCGGAGTCTCTGCGGCTGACGATGGATCAAATGCCGCCGATGCTGCTCCGGCTCAACGAAGAGGCTTTGCTGGCTCAAATGAAGCGAGCTCCCGGGGATCCAGCTCCAGAGTGCCCGGTTGCCCCTCTGTTGGAGTTTGTCCAGCGCTCCCCTGCCGATTTGGTGCTGCTGGAAGGCCCAGCCGATCTTTACGAGGGGGAATTGTTTGGCCTGTCGCTGGCCAAGATGGCCCAAGCCCTGGATGCTCCGGTACTGCTGATCAGTCGCTACCATTCCTCCTTGGCTGTTGATTCTCTTCTCTTTGTCCATCGTCAACTGGGATCCCGCTTGGCAGGCGTGCTGCTGAACGATGTGCCGCCCGACCAGGTGCAACCGGCAAAAACGATCATTCGGCCTTTTTTGGAGGGACACGGGATCCCGGTGCTGGGGATTTTGCCCTCCCATCGCATTTTGCGCAGCATCAGCGTTGGGGAGTTGGTGCGGCAACTGGATGCCGAGGTGCTCTGCTGTCCGGATCGGATGGACCTGATGGTTGAAGACATTGCGGTAGGGGCGATGAACGTCAACTCGGCCTTGAAGTACTTCCGTAAGCTGGATCACAAGGCGGTGATCACCGGCGGAGACCGCACCGATATTCAACTGGCCGCCCTAGAAACTTCCACCCTCTGCCTGATCTTGACCGGCAAGCTCCCTCTGGATCCCCGCATTCGGTCTCGAGCAGAAGAGCTGGAAGTGCCGATTCTCTCGGTGGATCTGGACACCTTCACCACCATCAACCGCATCGAACGGGTTTTTGGGCAGATTCGCCTACACGAGGAGGTGAAAGTCCGCTGCATCCAAGAGCTAATGTCAGCGAATTTTGACTTTTCCCGTCTCTATGCTCATTTGGGCTTGACACAACCCCTAGTGTCGGCGGTAGGTGCATAAGAAAAGTTATTACTGGCTTCTCTGTATTTGGTGTCTAAATAGATATTTCTTCGAGATTGAGCACTATATCTGATCAAGACGAAATAAGCTCAGTTTTGACGCGCTGGTCTCTAGTGTCTGATGCTTTCCAGTATCTGCAATGATTTCTGCAAAAAAACGCAGGGATCTCTCGCCGGTTTGGCCTACTCACCGAATTCGAGAGATATCATGCGAGTATTCATCACCTCAACACACCACTCCTCCCCCAGATTTTCTGGGGGTTTTTGTTCGTACTGTTTTTAACCTTGTGCGTCAGTGTCACGTAAGCTGATGTTGACGGGGTTTATGCTGCTAATAGTGTGAAACAAAGCTTTTCTGAAGCTGAATACACTAAACAGTGGTGCCGGCACGCCCTTCTGCAATAAGATGCAGTGTCTGTTGTCGAGCCGGGATCCCAAATCTTCCCGTTAGCATCGGATGAGCACCATGACCAAGGTTTCACGGATGCACAGCCGCAAAGGAGCGGGCCCCAGCCGTCTGGTTGCCTGCCCCCACAGTGGCATCTTCACCGACGGGGGATGTTCTCCCAATCCGGGGCCAGGGGGATGGGCTGTGGTGGTGGTTCAAGATGATCAAATTGTGGAAGAGTTTTGGGGAGGGGATCCCGATAGCACCAGCAACCGCATGGAGTTGACCGGCCTCATCCGGGCTTTGCGGTATTGCCGCCACACCCAGGGCAACGGCGTCGATACCATCTACAGCGACTCCCACCTTTGCGTACAGACCTACAACGACTGGATGGATCGCTGGGCAGCGCAGGGGTGGCGGCGGCGCACCGGGCCGGTGGAAAACTTGGATCTGGTTCAGGAACTGTATCAACTAAAGCAGCAGTGCCCTCAGGTGCAGGTGGTTTGGATCCCAGCCCACCAAGGTCTGCGCTGGAACGAGTACGTGGATGGGTTGGTTGCCCAGGCTCGAGCCAGAGTGACCCTTCCTCCAGAAGTTAGGGATTGAGGTTTCACACCGGCAGTGCGGGCACTGTGAAACTGGTTAGCAGCGAGATGCTTGCCAAGACTACAAGGCTGTTAGGCTTGGCTTGACTGCAAGGTGCAGAACTTCCTGAATTGTTTTAGCCATGCGCTCCCAGGTAAAAGACTTAACCCACTCTAAGCCTTTCCTGACTTTCTCAGCGCGCAACTTGGGATCCAGAACCTGAACCAGGGTGTCCGACAAAGAGTCCTCTACATAAAATGCAGCTTCTCCTCCTACTTCCACTAAGGCAGAGTTGGGATAGATAATGACAGGGGTCCCACAGGCCATGGCCTCCAATACGGGTAGCCCGAACCCCTCATATGCACTTGGGTAAACCAGCGCCACGGCATTCTGGTAGGCTTGAACCAACTGCTGCAGATCTAGATAAGCATTCATAACAGGTTGCGGAGCTGCCGCCTGTCGATAAGCCTCTGGAGTCGACCAGGAATGAGTGCAAAGGACAGGGAAAGGCTTATAGGACCACTGCTGATAAGCTTCAAAAAATAACTCCTGTCGTTTGTAAGTGCCTTGGCGGCATCCAATCAGCAGCCAGTGCTTGGGAATAGCTGAGGGATCCGGCTTGAATACACTGGTGTCAACCCCAGGGTAAGCTACTACTGCCTCTTTGCCAGTTAGACGCAGCAAGTCACAGGCCGTGTTTTGGCTAACAGCTACAATGCGAGCGGCTGCTTCAAGGGCTGCGTGCTTTTGGCGCCACATGGGATCTGAGAGATCCCAACCCAGCACTTCTGGGATCATGTCATGGAGCAGGAGCACCTGCGGAACGTCAGGGGGCAGGTAGGTATAGTAGGTGCTCATAAAAACCTCGGCCCCTGACCAAATAAAAGCTTGTCTCAACTCAGGATCATCCCAGCGGGCGTAGCTAAAGGGGTGACCCTGCATTCTCTCGACACCCTGGGGTAGCTCTCCCATGCCACCCCGATCGTAGAAAGTGATGCGAATCCCCAGCTGAGGCAATTCCCGCAGTAAGTTGCGCCAAACTGTAGCAATACCAGTTTGGAACATCTGGAAGAACACCCCGTCCACAAATAGGTGAAGACGTTGCCGCACCTCTACCACCAAGGGATCCCCGTATGCCCAGGGGAAAAAGGGCTGCAGGGAGCAGGGCTTTTCCGCTTTTTGCAACTCTTCCCAAGCTCTGACAGCTCCTTGGTAGCCGTAGTAGGATTCCTTAAACTCCACCTGCTTTCGCAATGCATAGGCATAGTGGTCAAACACTAAGCCCTCTGCTTCCGTTTGGTCTGCGGTCAGAACCCTCTCGGGAAGTCGTCCCTTTCGGATCAACACAGGTGGCGCGTGAGTTTGCCACTCGCACTCAGAGGGATCCCATCTCCAGACCCGCCACCACTCCATCTGGGGGTTGTTGCCCCACTTACCTTTGTTGTCCAGGACAAGATTGGGGCCCACGAAGTAACGACAGTAGAACTGGGCCGCCTCTAGAGTGGGATCTGCTTCAAAGCGTCGATGAACCCGCCGGATTTGTTCGACTGTCCAAATTTTGTCTGCATCTAACTGCCACAGCAAGCAGGGATAGTCAGGTTGGGCTGCCCTGACCATTTCAATTTTGCCATCCCAAAACTGGCCATCGGGCTTCTGAACAAGCCGAACACGGCTGTCTTTGGCTGCCAAGTCCCTCAAGTATTTGACCGTACCATCCAAGCTGTGCCCTTGAAAGTACCTCTCAGGAATCCGACCACCGTTGGCTAAGCTCCACCCTGTGTCATGGCGTAAGGCAGCAACGCCCTCGACCACCACCCACTGCCAGGGGATCCCTAGCTTATCCAACTCGCAGAGGGTGGAGTAGTGGCGCTCAATGTACGGCTCCCCGTCTAAAACAATGGTGAAGAAGTGAATGGGAAGAGTGGCTCTGCTGTCTTTAAAGATGGCAAAGCCTTTGCGGACATTTCCCCAGCAAATGAGTCGGTAGCCATAGCTGGGGAGCTCCGTCAAGCAACGGCTGTTCTTAAAAGCGAAGATGTCATCCAGGGCAATATACTTGGGGCGAGCGCCCTGTTCCAAAAAAGCTTGGAGGTCATACCAGCCCGTAAACTCGCCGCCGTCAATGAGAAGAAGGTCGGGGTTGGGAACTCGGCTTGCCCCATCTGTGGGAACAGACTTGAGTAAATCTTGTCCCTCCTGGTGCCATTCCAGAGCCTGCTCTCGGCTATAGGGGACCCAGAAGCTGGAGCAAGATTTCAGCCATTCTTCCACCTCCTCCACTGTAGCGATCCTAGGTTGGGCAGCAGCGTGAATGGGGACACAGCGGGGATCCTTGCTTACCCTTCTAGCCAGCTCTTTGTAGCGCTCAGGATGAGCTTCTATGCTGTAGATGCGAACAGAGTTGGGAAGGGCGTAGCGCAAAACAGCTGTGGATTCTTCTCCACTACTGGCCCCTACCTCGACCACCACCCGCAGGGAGGGATCCCTGCAAATTTCTGCAAGAGCTGCTCCAAAAGGCTCATCTAGCCGGATTTCTGGTGGGATATACCACTCTGGCCAGGCGGAGTCGCCGTTCCGTTTCTGATTGACCCAGCGGCCATACGCAGCAGCAGCTTCTCGATGATAGAAGGAACTGGCTGTGGGTAAAAAGGCATCAGCCTCCTCCTGAGAGAGGTCACGAAGGTATTGAGTAACCTGAAATAGCCACAGGCGCGCCACTTCCTCGCCTGTCTGGGGATCGTAAAGAGAGTTGATAAAGGCATTTGGAGGCCAATCTTCTAGAATTTGCTTCAATACTAACCACACCCAATCCTCTTCCCCAGCTCTAGCGAAGCAGTCAAGGCTGTGCGCCAGCAGCTGAAGTCTATGGTGGTGGTGTACAGGAAGCTTTAGGGCTTCCTCCCGCATGCGTTCTGCAACAGGTTGATAGACAATCGACAGAACTTGCAAAAGTCGCTTTGTCTGTGGCCACAATAACCCTTCTAGAGATCCACCCCTGTACCTTTCTGCAAACTCAGGAGCGATGGAAAGAGCAATGGTCTCTAGGAGAATTGAGGGAATACTTTCTTGTTCGGCCTGGGCAAAAAAGGCAGAGTAGGATCCTTGCCAAAATAAAGTTCCCAGCTGTTCAAAGTTGGTGGCTTGCGTCACAGCTAATGACCCCCATTGATCTTCCTGCTAGAGAGAAGGAGTAGCTCTGCTTAAGCTCAAGCATAGCAAGGATTGCAACTTCTGGCAAAGGGAGAAGTGTCATTGCCTGGGGAAAAGCAACATGTACAGGAAAGCTTCAAGTTTGTTGCAGGAAATGTTCAACTGATAACTATTCCTGTCTTGGCTGCTATCGCCGCGGGGCAAGCATTTCGTGGACTTTGGTTCACTACAGCTCCTCCAGGCCGAGTTTGGGATCTTATTACGCTACAACCTATTAAGAGGCTACAGGATACAGCTGTAAGCCTGCCTGTTCTGGACTCATCGGAATCAAGCCTCAGAAACACGACGTTTTGTATCCCTTGATCTGTGAACAGGCCGTAGGTTTACTCACAATTTAGACTATCTTGTTAGACTATCTTGACTTGTGCTAGAGTGGACCGTTTTTTCACTTACAGAAAATTTGGGTTTGCAGGCTCATGCCTAGATGCTACGATTGGCTATATCCACTAGCTGCTTAGGTAGCCGCCATGCAAGTCCAGCTTCATTCTCGGCTGCGCCCTCTCTCTCTGACGTTGATGGCGGTGGGGAGCTCTTGGCTCCTGGGATCCTGCCAACTCAGAGGGCCACAGGTACAGTTGACCGGCGATGTTCTGCCGGAAACCGCGCTGGTTCCCCAGTCGGCGCCCCTGGTGCTGACCTTTTCTACCCAACCGGAAGAATCTTTTCGCACTCACCCTGACCTTTTGGCCCAGTGGGAGAGCTGGACGGCAGAAGCTTTGGCTGAAACCGGCAAGGAGTTCTCTCGGGAAGAGATGCAAGCTTGGGCTGGCGAGCAATTCACGATGGCAGTGGTGATCCCCAATCTGGTGCCCGGAGCTGCCGAGCCGGTGCCTGGGATCCTGTTTGGAGCCAGCACCCGCAACGCTGATTTGTCTGGGCAATTCTTGGCCCAGGTGCGGCAACAGGCAGCAGCAGAAGGGGCCAACTTCGAGCAGCGCCAGGAGCAGGGGGTCACCCTCTATGTGCAAACCAACGGGGAGCCGGGCGAGCGATGGGTAACTGCTGAGTTTGGCAACCGCTTTGTGGCAGTGGCCAACGACCCAAGGGTGATGCAGCAGGCGATTGCTGTGTATCGCGGCGAAGCAGAGCCGATTGGCCGCTCCGAAAGTTTCCGCACCGCTGTTGGCGATCTGTATAAGAGCGGCACGCTGGCCTTTGCCTACTTCAACTTCCAGGCTTTGCAGGAGGATCCCGAATCTTTCAAAGACTGGATGCAGGATCTGGATCCGGCGACGCTGGGATCCCTGCAACCCCTGCGCTCTTTGGCCATGGCTGCCCACTGGCAGGAGCAGGGCCTACGGCTGCGCATGTTGACCCAGACCGATCCGAAAACCCAGGTGCAGGGGGGGTGGCAACCGGCTCGCGGCGAACTTATTCAGCGGCTGCCCGGCAATGCCCTGGCGGTGCTGACCACCCAACAGATCGCCCAGCGCTGGCAAGCCGTTATGCCTGAGCTGGAGAAAGATCCGCCGGTCAAGGAGTCGTTAGAGGAGCTGCGGGCTGAGTTTCGCGCCAATACCCGTCTGGACTTGGAAAAAGATCTGCTGGCTTGGATGGATGGGGAGATGGCCCTGCTGGTGGCACCGGATGCCCAGGCCCATCCCCTGTTGCAGGGCATGGGAGCAGCCTTGGTGATCGAGACCAGCCAAAAAGACAAGGCCAACGCGGCCCTGACTCAGTTGGATCGGCTGGCCCAAGAATCGGGAGTAGGGGTAACGGAGGCGGGTGGACAGGTGACGTGGGCGGATCCCTTGTTTAACCGCCCGCTTTTGACCCGCGCCTGGGAAGGCAACTATTTGATCGTGACTAGCAGCACGGCGGCGCTGCAAACCCTCGCCCAACGCCAGGGCAATTTGCTTCCCCAAACCGAGCCGCTGAAAACCCTCTACGATCAGTTGCCCAAGCCCAACTACGGCTACTTTTTGCTGAATTGGCAAGGGATCCGAACAGTGCTGGAGGCCACACTACCGGGTGGTTTGGCAGGCTTGGAGCCGGAGGCCCGTGAGCTGCTGACCCGCATCGATGGGCTGGGCATTACCAGCTACCCTGCCGGGGATCACGCCTTTGGGTTGGAGCTGCTGGTTACTGTGCCACCAAAGCCCCAGCGATAAAACCGTGTCTCACGTTCTTCAGTCTTCCTAGGGGTTGGGGGTGAGGGCTATAGCCGAATTAGGCCATAGGTAAGGGCATAGCGAACCAGCTCGGTGCGGCTGCTGGTGCCCGTCTTGTTCAGCAGGCGGGTCACGTATTTTTCCACGTTGCGCACGCTGGTTTGCAGCTGCTTGGCAATCTCCTTGTTCATCAGCCCTTCTGCCACCTTCTCCAACACCTGTTGTTCCCGCGGCGTCAGCTCTACCTTGATGGGTGGGGGCAGGGGGGTGGGGGCAGAGGTCTGGGCAGGCGTGGCTGTGGCAAGGGTGCGCTCCGACAGCAGGGCGCGAATCGAGGCCAGCTCGCGGGCCACCACCTCCGAAGGGCTGGCAGCGCGGGATCGCTCAATGAGATTGGAGACAATGGCCACCAGCTCCTCCGGATCGAAGGGCTTGGGCAAATAGGCATCGACACCGGCCCGGTAACCCTGGATGCGGTCGGCGGTCATCCCCTTGGCGGTGAGGAACACCACCGGCAGATGGCTGTAGGGCTCGAGTTTTCGCAGTTGGGCCAAAAATTGATAGCCATCCATGCCCGGCATCATGATGTCGGAGATGATCAACTGAGGCTGGGCCGTGCTGAGCAGTTGCAGAGCCTGCTGGGCGTTGGCCGCCGGGATCACCTCAAAGCCGCTGTCCTCGAGGTAGGCTTGCACCGCTTCCCGTAAGCCGGGTTCATCATCTACTAGCAGAATGCGGGCTGCTGGACTGGCAGCAGGGGGTTCGGGTTTGGCTGGGGGAGAAGAGGCCATCTGCAGCTCCTGGGTAGCGTTCAAGCGTTTGGCGGCACCTGCCATCCCATATCTCTACAATCTTCCTACTAACCTGTGGGCAATCTCAGGCGAAAACAGGAGCCTTGGGGGGAGCTTTCCACCTGGAGATCTCCGCCCATCCGGGTGGCCAGGTCGCGGCTAATGGCCAACCCCAGCCCCTGCCCTGGCTTAGAAAGATCTGCCCGAAAAAAGGGATCGAAGATCCGCTCCAGGTTCTCAGGGTGGATGCCGGGGCCGTTGTCGCAGACGGCAACGAACACTTCCCGTTGCGAAGCAGTTGAGGGATCTTCACCCAGCTCCACCTTCAGCCGGATCTCACCTGGGGGCGGGGTGTACTTGCAAGCGTTGTCGATCAGGTTATCAAGCACCTGGCGCAGGGCGCGCGGATCGGCTTGTACAGGGGGTAGGGAAGGGGGCAGAACGGCTTGAAAGTGGTGTCCCTGGGTTTCGGCCAAGGCTTGATAGATGGGGATCCACTCCCGCAGCAGGTCGGCCAAGGAGAGGGGCTGAAGCTGGAGGGGGGCCGGGATCCCGTCCAAACGCTCGAACTCCGCGAGCAGCTCCTGCAAATGCTTGCACTCCTGTTCAATGCTCAGGCCAATCCAGTGGTTGCGATCCTCGGGGGGCAAGCGTTTTTGCAATAACTTGGCCAGCGTGCTCAGGGCGGTGAGAGGATTGCGCATTTCGTGAAGCAAAGTGGAAAGCTGCTGGGCAGAAAGAGTGACCCCCTTAACCTTGGGTTCTCCGGCTCCGCAGACGGGTTCAGGCTCTGGATGGTGTTCAGCAACTTTTCTGGCTCTCGGCATGGATCCAATCCCTAGACTCTCCCGGCGCTGGCAGATCGATCCTAGCCCTACCTCCCCTGCAATCCGCCATATCAATCCTGAGACGCTATCGGGATCCCAACTGGGTGGCTTATAGCTGGCGGGGCAGGTAGATGTTGAGAATTTCCCCCCGACGGGCGCGATGGCGCACGGTGAGGTAGCCCCCCAAGGCGCGGAACAGAGTTTGGGTGACGGGAAGGCTGAGGCTCACTGCACCGGTATCCGGCTGCACGACCAACAACTGCCCAATCGCCTGAGGGGATTTGGGCTCTGAGGCAACAGTGGCGTCGCTGCCCTCAGGTGTGTTGACCTGAAACTGAAGTTTGACCAGCTCCCCTGCGCTGACCAACTGGGCGCGAATGTGGCTGCCAGCCGGCGTGCTGCGGGCAATGCGGTCGACCATGCCAAACAGCACCGCTTCCAGCGCCTTGGGATCGCTGACCACATCCGGCAGCTCATCGGGAATCTCCAACTCCAGTTGGGATCCCCGCCGTTCCACCTGCTCCTGCCAGCGAGGCAGGTTTTGCCGCACCAAGTCCACCAGCGCAATGGGCTCTAGCTGAAGCCGACGCCCCTCCTGTGGGGTAGCAGCGGGCATCACCGTTTCTGTAGCCTGGAAAAACAGCCCGAAGCGGTTGATTTGCTCGGTACATTCGCGGTCAATTTTCTCCACGTATTCCCGTACCCGCGACGGCAGATCGTGCCGCTTCAGGATGAGACTAACCAAGGTGCGGATGGTGCTGAGGGGCGTCTGGATCTCGTGGATGAGAGCCCGCAACAGTTCTGCCTCCGAAAGGCTGTTCTGTTGGCCTTGACCGGCAGGCTGGCCATGGGAAGGAGGAGACCGCCGCTTCTGCCAATCTTCTGGCCGGGTTGTGGGCGCAGGGGAGTTCTCGGCTCTGGCGGGGGGTAAGCGAGCGGGCGGGGATCCCGACTCGGCCAGGTTTCCCAGCAGAAGAAGGCTGCTGAAGCGGGCCAGCACCCGCACATGAGGCTCCATGAGGGGATGGTGCTTGATCAGCTCCTGCCAGAAGGGCAAGCGATCCGGCCTACCCTGTTGAACCCGCTGCTCTAGGATCTGCCAAGCCCGATGCACCACTTCCGGCTCAAAAGACACCATCATCCCCCTCTGCCGCGTGTGGGGGTGATGCCCTTGGGCGGCCACCGCCGAAAAAACAGGGGTGAGCACCAGCAAAAAAGGCTCCTCCACCAGGGGATCCTGCGGCAGGAGAGGGATCACCGTCTGGCCAGGGGTCAGAATCGACTCAGGGGACAAGTCAGGGGTAAACAGCCAGGGATCTTCACGGGCCAGCTCCCGCAGCTTCAGGTTCGGTTCTGGAGCGTCAATGGGCGACGGCAGTTGAGGCAGCGGATCCCGAACCACCCAGGGGGGCCACCAAGACACCGGCCCACCGATCACCACCCCAAACTGTCCAACTTCTTGCCATAGCTGGAGCAGGGCTGCCACCGTCTGCTGCCAGGAGCGCTCTCCTGCCCCCGGCAACCATTCCGGCAAGGGCAGATCGGCCCACAAAGCTTCCATCAAGGACAGAAATCGGCGGCTGTTCACGGATCTCTTTGACCCATCCTTCCCTTGTAGGGTAGCGGTTGTGGCCCCTCTGGGGCAGGGGAAAACCTCACCTTTTCCGGGGCGGATCCCCGTCTCACTCAGGGACAAGAATCCTCGTCCTCATACGGTAGCGAGTCTGTCCAATCAGCCTACCCGTCCATCCGGCAGAGTTGCCCCGCGCAAATTGGCCCCGCTGAGGTTGGCTGTGCTCAGATCGGCTCGGGTTAGGATTGCCTCGCCGAGATCGGCATTTTCCAGGTTGGTGCGGCCCAAATAGGCATCCACCAGGTTGGCACACCGCAAATCGGCCCCGGCCAGATTGGCCCGACTGAGATCCGTCCGCGCCAGTTTGGCCGAGCACAAAGAACTCGCGGAAAGATCGGCCCCGGCCAGATCCGCCTCGCTTAAGTTGGCCTCTGTCAAATTCACCTGGCGAAGTATCGCCTCCTTCAAGTTGGCCCGCGCCATCTGCGCCCCTTGCAGGTCTGCCCCCAAAAAAGAAACCCCCCTCAGGTCGGTCTCGCTCAGGATGGCCCCTTGCAAACGGGCTTGCTGCAGATTGGCCCCTTGCAAGTTGGCTTTGATCAAACTGGCCTCTTTTAGGTTGGCCCCGCTCAGGTCGGCCCGTGTCAAATCCGCTCCCGACAGGTTGGCTCCGCTGAGATCAGCGCGGCTAAGATTGGCGTTGCGCAATACCGCTCCCCGGCGGCTATCGAAACGGAGATTAGCCCCCCGCAAGCAAGCTCCCCCCAAGTTGGCACTGGTGAGGTTGGCCCAACGCAAATCCGCATCCAGCAGGTTGGCATCGATCAACAGAGCCAGCGTCAGGTTGGCCCCATGCAAATCTGCTCCTTGTAGGGTGGCGCCGTGCAACTGGGCATCTCTGAGATCCGCCTCGCTCAAGTCCGCCTGGCTGAGGTTGGCCCCACCAAGGTTAGCCCCGACGAGGTTGGCCTTCTGCAGCTTGGCTCGCCCCAAGAAGGCGAAGATCAAATTGGCACTGTGCAGGTTTGCTTGGGAGAGATCCACCCCGATCAAATCGGCCCGGCTCAGGTCAAGGGCGGCCAGGTTTTCGCCCGCAAAGTTGGTTCGTCCTGCCCGGTAAAGCCGGAGCAGATCCTTGGCGTCCATAGATGGAGGGGGGAGAGCTCAGAAAAGCGAGAGGGGATCCAAACTAGCGGCCATTCTAGAAGAAAATCAAGGCGTTTCCCCAACACTCGGCGCGGCTGATCGTGAGTGTTGAACGGGATCCCCAAACAGCGGGTTTGAGCTTCAAACCAGCCCGAACAGACGGCGCTCTGCCTCCTCCATGCGATCCAAGAAAGCAGCAAATTTGGTGGAGATCTCCCCCACTTCCTGCAAAAAGGCGCGTAGTGTTTGGTACTTGAGAACCAAGGCTTCCTCTAGGGTGCAGGTTTGGAACTGCTCATCCAACGCCTTGCCCAACTCGCTCAGGGCCTGTTCGATAGCAGTCTTGACAGAGCCGACGCTGCGCTGCACCAAACGCATCACCTCCTGCTCCAACTGCGGCTTTTGCTGGGCCAGCTCGCTGCTGGCCAACACCTGTCTTAGGGAAGCATAGGGATCCGCCAGCTCAGCGGGCATTTCGGTAACCGCCTCCGGCAGAGCCTGTTTTGCATTGCTGACGCGCAGGGGCTGCACCAGGCGCCACTCCGATTGTTCTAGCTTTTTCAAGATCCCCATGAACATTGCGGCGGATCCCTCGACATCCCTCAAGAAGCCGCGCAGCACCTGGTGTTTGAGCGTCAGATATTGGGCGGGATCCTCATCCTGTAGCCCTTCGTCCAGGGCATTGCCCAACTCGCTTAGGGTATTCTCGATGGCAACCATCAGGGATCCGGCGCTGCGATGGAGCAGTTGGCAGCAGGGCTCTGGGAGCTCCTGTTGCAGGTCAGAAGAGGGGGCGGATGGTGTTGCCGGGGTCGCAAAAGCCGAAAGCTCTGCAGGCTCTTCCTCATCCTCTGGGATCCCAGCGTCAATCCAAGTCATGGAACCGGACAAGGACTCTGTCCTGCCGGCACGAACGGCATCTTCCGTATTCAGCCAATCCAGATCGGCAGAGGGGAGCTCGGCAGCCAACCCTCCAGCGGCGACCGTTTCCGGGGGCACCTCAACGTAAAGAGGCTTCAGCATCTGCAGCACGGCGTTGGCGGCTTGGCCATCCTGATCCGGCTCCTGCAACTGCTGCACCGCCTCCTTCAGCCGGGTTTCCAGTTCTTGGGGGGAGTGGCAGGCATCGTAAAGGGCTCTGAGCAGTTCGTCCAGGCTGTGGCGTCGCAGGGCGGCCAACCCTTGCAGGGTGGGCTCTATTTTGTGGTACAAAGCCGTGAACAGAACCAGCTTGGCCCGCAAAGGACTGGTTTGCCGCATCACCCCTGCCCGCAACTCGAAGGGATCATAGTCTTGCTTTTGCAGTCGTGGGCTTCCATACTCCAAGGACAAGATAGGCGAGGGTGCGGCCCAAGCTGATGGCTCCTTGGGCGAGGGCATGAGTGGGCTAGAGGGATCCGCTTGGGGCTGTTGATACAGGGGCTGTAGCTTGCTTAGCAGCATCTTGGCGATGCGAGCATACTCGGCTTTTTTGTTGATGCGGCTAATGGCATCTCGAAAGCGCTGGCCCAAAGCATCAAGGGTAGCGTGCTGGCGGCAGAGCTGCTCCAGCAGAGCTTTCAGGTCTATTTGGTTCAACTTGCTGACATCGCTTTCCCAAGTGCTGGTGCAGGCAAAGTAAACCAGCTTTTTCACTCGGTCTGCGTACCCGCCCTGCTGCACTTCTTGCACAACAAGGCCAAAGGGATCCGAGACAACCATAGGGAGCTGCCAAGCAGGAGTAGGTGGATCTAAGCTTACGAGGATCTTTGCGGTTTTTGAACAAGGACGGGTACCTTGCTGGGCAGAATAACACATCCTTCCCAGACCTGATGTTTGCCCAGGGATCCCCCAGCCATCAAGTGGGATTTAGCGGCCTATTTTTTGCAGGGCTTTTTCCACCTGTACTACATGGCGGTTCAGTCCCAAGTTTTTCGCCGGGATCCCCAGGGCCAGGCCCACCAATTGTGGCAAATGCAGGATCGGGATCCCCAGCTTGCGCCCGATCACCTGTTCCACCTCCGGCTGCCGAGAGTCCAAGTTGAGGTGACATAGAGGACAGGGGGTAACCAAACAATCGGCTCCCGCCTCTATTGCCTCTACGAGATGCCGGCCTGCCATCGAGAAAGACTGCTGCGGGGCGTAGCTGGAAATGGGCCAACCGCAACACTGGGTGCGCCCGCGATACCAAACGGGGGTGGCCCCCAAACGCTCGAAGAGATCCTCCATCAAACGGGGATCCCGTGCCACATCAAAGCGGGAGATGTCGTAGGCCCGCAACAGATAACACCCGTAGAAGGCAGCGCAGCGCAGTCCCAGGAGAGGCCGTTTGACCTGTTGGGCCAATCGCTCCAGGCCGTAGTCATGAGCCAGCACCCACAGCAAATGGCGCACATCGCCTGTGCCCTGGTAGCAGCTCTCGCAGCCTCCTTTCTGGCACAGGGCCTGCACCTGGTGAAAGTACTCTGGACTCGCGGTTTTCGCAGCCTTCAACTTTTCATTCACGCGGCCCAGCACTCCCTGACAGGTGCTGCAGTGGGTAAGCATCGGCAGCCCCAGCGCTTCCGCCAAAGCCAGGTTGCGGGCATTCACCGTATCTTCCAGCAGCTCCGATTCTTCTTTGAAGGTGCCCGAACCACAGCAGGAAGCGGCTTCCAGCTCCACCAGTTCAATGCCCAGATGCCGCGCAATCTGGTCGGTGGAGTCATACAGCTCACGACAGGCCCCCTGGGCCACACAGCCGGGGTAGTAGGCGTAGCGCAAAGGTGAAGGAACAACCGCGGTCATGAGAAGACGTGAGAAGAAGAAGAGAATTGGGTTTGCGATCTCAACGGTAATAACAATCCATGGATCCATTGCCCACACAGCAGAGCACTGGCCTGCCTGCAGAGCGGGAACCCAGAGCTTAAGATCCTACACCCATGCGCTGCCACAGCACATCCGTTGCTGCCCAGGACAGGGAGTTTGTCAAAGCTTCCCTATTTATCTGCCCCTATTTTGAAACCATTCGGAGCCGATACCCTATTTTTCTCCCTGCCTAGTGCCTCTCTGGCCGATGTCGGGTAGATTTGGCGGTAGCCATCGCTGAGGAATCGGTCAACGCTTTATGAACAGCCCGATCCAGGATTGTGAGCCCCCCGTTTCACCTCGCTCTAAGCAGGGCAGTCTGGGTTGGAGCCTTCCTCTAAAAGGTTGGGGATTTGGCTTGTTTTTCGGATCCCTAGTTTGGGCAGGATGGGCAAGTCAACTCCAGCTATGGGCCCAGCCGGTCGAACAGCAACCCCAGGAGGAAGTCCTTGTGCCGGGGCGCAATCTCGATCCTGGGGCGCAAATCCGGGTGCGTAACGAGCTGGTCAAGACCTGTGGGGACTATCGTTGCGAAGGCTATCGCTTTTCGGTACGGGTACCGATCAGCCCTGAAGACACCCTGGAAACTCTGCTGGGGCGGCTGGATACGGAGATGCTGCGGGAGGTGGATCGGGTGTTTCAAACTCGGCCCGATCTGAATCGGGTCATTGTCGATGGCTACGTCTTCTCGGGTACTCCCGCTTTTGTCAGCCGGGAAGTGCTGCTGCAAACAATGTTTGTGCCCCGTCACCGTTGGGAAGTGGGGCGCTTTGGGCCAGAGCAAGATGCGATTTTCTATGCCGAGCTGTTGGGACAGGTGACGCCCTTTCTAACTCCATCCCCAACCCCCACGCCTACACCTGGGCCTGTGCCTGGAGAAGGTGTGCCCCCTCTGCCCCCGCCTCCTGGGGAAACTCCTCCCATAGAGGCAACGCCTACCCCTCAAGAAACCCCAGCCGCTCCACCTCCACCTCAAGGGGATGTAATTCAGCGGCAGCCGATTCAGCCCTGATGGGTTTGTTGGGTAGCTGAGTCTGGGTTGTGAAGGATCCCTCGTTATAGTCATTTCAAACCAGATTGAGATACTCCCCAAGCGCTCCGCGCCGCTGCCCTTACCCCCAGTTTCTCTCTGGGAGAGGGAGTTAGGAATCGACATAACGAACCGTTTCACTGCTGTTTGAAATAACTAACTATAATTTGTGACCAGGCCGGTGCCCTCCCAGTTGCCGTGGGGTTGAGTCCTGAGCCGAGGTGATCTAGGCTTCAAAAGTGGAGGGATCCCTCCAATTCATTGCTTGACTGGTGTGTGGCGGCATGGCAGGACACAGCAAGTGGGCCAACATTAAACGGCAAAAGGCCCGTGTAGATGCCAAAAAGGGCAGCCTCTTTACCAAACTCTCGCGGGCCATCATCGTGGCAGCTCGCAACGGCTTGCCAGATCCGGATGGGAATTTTCAGTTGCGGGCGGCAGTGGAGAAAGCCAAAGCAGCGGGGATGCCCAGCGAAAACATTGAACGAGCCATTGCCAAGGGAGCCGGCAACTGGAGCGACGACAGCCCCCTGGAAGAAGTTCGCTACGAGGGCTACGGCCCCGGTGGGGTGGCTGTGTTGATCGAGGCCATGACCGACAACCGCAACCGCACGGCTGCCGAGGTGCGAGAAGCCTTCAGCAAAACCGGCGGCAGCTTGGGAGAAGCCGGCTGCGTGAGCTGGCTGTTCCGGCAAAAAGGGGTGATCAGCCTGGAGGAGGTGTTGGATCCCGAAGCCCTGTTGCTGGCGGTGGCGGAAGCGGGAGGAGACGACTTCAAGGTGGAAGGCACAGGAGCAGAGGTGTACTGCGACTACTCTTTGCTGGAGCAGGTGGCCACCTACCTGAAAAAAGAGGGCTACCCAGTGCAAGATGCGGCCATCCGCTGGATCCCATCCACTGAGGTGCATGTGGAGGATCCCGATACGGCCAAGTCAGTGCTTGCCCTGATGGAGCGTCTCGACAACCTAGACGATGTGCAGAATGTCTACGCCAATTTCGAGATCGACGAGGCGGTGATGGAAAGCCTGGCCTGAGAACAGGCTGCCATCATCTTCCGAGAAAGGGAAACCTTCAACAGAAGCATCCGTCAGCGGAGCTTAACGGCGGTGCCGGCGGCGGTAACGAGGATCATTGTCGTGCTCATGTTGGTATGAATGCTAACGCCTAGGATGCCATTTGCTCCCAAACGTTTGGCTCGCTGCTCCAACTCTTCCAAAACCTTTTTCTGGGCATTCTCGAAAACTTCTTCATAGGTTCTTGTGCGTCCCCCGATGATGTTGCGGAGGGTAGCAAGGAAGTCCCGTAGAACATTGGTGCCATAAACTACCTCGGCGGTAACAATGCCCAAGTAACGCTCAACCTCTCTACCTTGGAGCACGTCTGTAGTGGTCAGCAACATCAGCTTGCTTCCTGGGTCAACACCCACCAAGATAGTCGGGATCCTCAACCTTTGGAATCGGGTTCTTGCCCTGTGTTTTCAGCAGAGTGGCGATATGTCGAAGGGCGACCAATCCCTACAGATAACCGTTCCACAACGCATAGTCATTTATCTCACCGTTGAGGTGAAACAAACGACCGGTTGCTTCCTGCTAAGGCCTCCGGCCCGCTAGCGCGATCAGTTGAAATAGATGGTAATAAAAGTTGAAATAGATGGTAATAAAAACCACGACTGCTATCAGCCCTTGTCGCGTGGTAGGGCGCTCAAGGGGATCCCTGGCCAAGACCGGCGGCTGATACAATAGCTGCCCAGGGATCCAAACCAAAGATCTCTGGATCTCTGCTTTTCCAACAGGATTTCCCCACAAGCCCGATGGCAGGCCCGATCCGAGTGGTGGGTAGCTTGAACATGGATTTGGTGGTGCAGGTGCCCCATCATCCCGGCCCTGGGGAAACGGTGCTGGGATCCGACTACGCCACCTACCCTGGCGGTAAGGGAGCCAATCAAGCGGTGGCAGCGGCGCGGGCGGGAGCCCAGGTGGAAATGTGGGGAGCGGTGGGATCCGATGAGTTTGGGCGTCTGCTCCAAGAGAACCTGGAGCACAACGGCGTGGATACCCGCCACCTGAGGCAGTTGGAGGGGCCCAGCGGCCTAGCTTTGATCACAGTGGATCCCGGCGGGCAAAACAGAATCGTGGTCAGCCCTGGAGCCAATGGTCGCTATCTGCCGGAGCATTTGCCTCCCTTTACCCCAGCGGCCCTGCTCCTGCTGCAGCTGGAAATCCCCCTGCCCACTGTGCAGGCTGCAGCAGAACAAGCCTCTGCCCAAGGGATCCCGATTTTGCTCAACCCTGCGCCCATCGTGCCATTGCCAGGATCCCTGTTGCGCCAGGTTCGCTACTTGGTGCTCAACGAAACCGAAGCGGCTGCCCTTGCCCAATCCCCTGTGGAGACGCCGGAACAAGCCCAAAAGGTGGCTCAAGAACTGCAGAAACACGGGATCCCAGCCGTTATCCTTACCTTGGGAGGGGCAGGGCTGGTCTGGGCAGATGGGGAAGAAAGTGGCCATTGGCCAGCTCATCCTGTGGAAGTGGTGGATACCACCGCTGCCGGAGATGGGTTTTGTGGGGCCTTAGCTGCTTGTTTGGCTGCCGGGGGATCCCTGAGGGAAGCCCTGCGTTTTGCCAATGCCGCCGCTGCCTTGGTTGTAACCCGTGCAGGAGCCCAACCTAGCTTGCCCCAACGCTCTGAGATCGAGGCGTTTTTGGCCTCTGCCGTAGAAACAGCATAGACTGCTGCTTATCAAAAGTTTTCGACGTCTGCGGTGGAGAAGTTCATTGGCCGTTTGCGTGAGCGCTATGGGGAAACCGCAACCTCCACAGGACAGAGCGGGGCCAAATCCTTTTTCCGAGCTGCTACTCATAGCCGGCGGAGGGGATCCCTTGCTCCTTTTGAGTACTGCTCAATAGTGCCTTGCCTTCCCTTGTGGGTGTTTTTAGAGTTAGGAAGTGAAAAGAAAGTATTCGGTAACTCTGATAAAGGCCTGTGAGTACCCTCCTTGCTGAAGATGACGCTCTCTACCGTCAGCATGTTCATAGCCTGCTAACACAACATTTGCCTGAGTTCGGCCCGGTGTATATAGCCTCGAATGGTAGAGAGGCGTTGGAACTCTACCGCCAGCACCACCCCAGCTTCGTGTTGATGGACATTCGCATGCCTGAGATGACCGGGATCGAGGTAGCGCGGCAGGTTTGGTCAGAGTGCCCCAGCACGCGCATCATTTTTTGGTCGCATTTTGCCGATGAAGTCTATGTGCGGGAGCTGCACAAGATCGTGCCTCCGCAAACTGTCTATGGCTACCTTTTGAAAAATTGCACCGATGAAAAATTGGTCAGCGCCATCCAAGCGGTGGTGCAGGATGAGCAATGCGTGATCGACCGAGAGGTGCGCGGGGTCGATTCCCGTTCACAAAACAAAATCACCGGTCTCAGCGATGCCGAGTACGAAGTGCTGATCGACATTGCCCTCGGCCTCACCGACCAGGCCATTGCTGCACGGCGCTTTTTGTCCCGCCGAGGGGTAACCAACCGTCTGCGCAACCTCTACGACAAGTTAGAAGTCAGCAACGACCAAATTGAGAGCGACGAGTGGGGAACCACCTTCAGCTTGCGGGCCAGAGCCATCCGTCTTGCCTTCAAACGGGGGTTGATCAACGCCCAACTGCTGGACGAGGAGGAAGTGCATTTGGATCACTGGCTCAGCCGCTACCGACTGGATCCGTTGGACTAGAGAGGGGGTGTTCGAGCCGTCATCGCTCTTGGCAAGCACTTGTAGTCAATTCCCTTGCCAGCGACCAAGGAGACTTGGGCTCAATGGCTGGCCACCCCGCCAAAGAACTGGGATCAAAGCTCCCTCGTACCGCTATGGAGAAGCAAGCCGGCAGTGTGGGGGGTCGCTAGCGGAAAATCATCTCGGCAACCGCCTCAAAGCCGGCATCCAACAGCCGATCCAAGACCGACTGGGCCTGGCTGCGACTGTCGTACAGGCCCGCCTGCAACACTGTTCTGCCGTTGAAAACCGTTTCCACCGCCTCGGGGATGAGCTGCCGCAATCGGTTCAAGTCATCGCTGCTCTTGGGGGTCACCAACACGCGAAATTGAGTTGCCGTTCGCGTTGGCGAAACGGAGTCGTTACCCACAGCAACCACAGGGGGGGCAACTGGAGTTGTAGTGGGAGCAGAGGGAGTGGCCGGGATCCCTGCCGATGAGCGACGGGCCGGCGGGGGCAGAAGGGTGGTGATATCTGTGAGGGGAGCCGAGGGTGGCCTGGGAACAGGAGCTGCGGGGGCAGGGTCAGCCGGCTGGGCAGGTGTGGTAGAGCCATCGGGGGTGAAGGGGACAGCCACAAACTGCTCCCCCGGAGGTTGGGGCTGGGGAGTTGCCTGAGGGCTGGAGGGATCTGGCAAGATGCGCCCTCCGGATCCTTGGGGCGGAGAGGGGGGAACCGGGGCAGTAGACTGGGGCACCGTTAAAACCGGCAAGGTGGAGGGGGTCTCAGCCGCTGGCCGGGGATCCCTGGGAGTAGCCGGCTGGGCCGGAGCGCTGGGCAGAGCCAAAGTGCCAGGGGCAATGGGGCGGGGAGCGCTGTCGGGAAGGGCGGCAACGGTGGTTTGACCGGACAGATCCAGATCCCCTTTGGCTTTGCCCCGCAGTTGGTTGCCGTTGGCATTGAGGCGCAGGCCGCGGGTGGCGTTGTTGATATCGTATTGGCCGTTGCCCTCAAAGATGTTGTTGCCGGGATCCGTGGCCGTGCCCAAATCCGGCTGGGCAGTGGTGATGGCGGTGAGGCCGGTCTCCAAGTTCTGGGCGATGAGATTGTTGCGCAGGATGGGCCTGGAGCTGCCCCCGACGATCACGCCGGTACGGTTCTGCAGGATGCGGTTGTTGCGCACAATAGGCGCCGAGCGCTGGTCGATGGTGATGCCAAAGCCGGTCTCCTGGAACAGGTTATTGATGATGGTGGGCTGGGAGGTGCCCAAGACGGAAATGCCGTTGGCCCCGTTTTTATAGAAGCGGTTGCCCTCCACCCAGGGATTGGCAGCGCCGGCAATGAAGATCCCATCGTGGATGCTGCCCACAAAGCTGTTGTTGAGAATGCGCGGGGAGGCAGATTCCACCCAGAGGGCATAGCCGCGCCGCCCCTGGTTGCGCAGGGTAATTCCTCGCACTTCTGCGCCGGTCTCTGCCAGCAGAGCAACATTTTGTCGGCCTAGGGTCGGGCTCATGTAGGTACCGCCGCCGGTGATGAGATAGCCCTCTCCCAAGGTGGACTCGTCCCCACGCAAGGTGAGGCCGGCTTTCAGACGGATGGGGAAGGTTTCGCCGCTCTCCTCGCTATACACCCCAGGAAAAAGCTGAATGACGCTGCCAGCCTCAGCCCGCTGAATGGCATAAGTAATCGTCTTGAAGGGGTTATTGCGGGATCCATCCCCACGGGTATCGCTGCCGTTGGCTGCATCCACAAAAATGGCCGGGCGATTGTCCGGGAGAGGGGGAGCTTGAGGCAGGGTCTGCTCACCGGTAATGCCGGTGTCCAGGGAAGTTTGCGCCCAGCCGGGATCCAACTTTGCTGTCAGCAGTAAGGTGGTGCCAAGCATCAGAGAGGTTGCCAGCCGCGTCAGCATTGCAGAACGATGGCGCTGCGCCCGCAGGCCGGGCAGGACTGCTGTAGATTGGTGTTCGCCGGATTTCTGCAGACCAATAGGCAGTAAGGACAATAAGGAAGAGATCATGGTGGTTATCCTCACACCAGGCTGGGCTAGAGAAGAAAGGCCGAGGTTATCCTACCAAACTGAGTAGGCGGGATCCTGCCCTATCCGCCAACTCCAAATACGGACTAACGCAGGCTTTTTTTGCAAGTCTAACACTAGCCCTAGAGTAACCTCCCTGCTTGCGCCATGACCTACAGAACCCTTGCCCCCGAACATCTGCCCCAAGAGCCGTCGCTGGTTGAATCCGGGATCCTGCTGTCTCCGGTCTCACCGTGGCAACCCCTGATTCATCTGCTGCTGTTGGGGATCCCGGCCTTCTTGCTGCTCTTGGGAAAGCTGATGGCTCAGCCGGTCTTGGGCTGGGGGGCGGTGCTGGCTTGGCTGGGCCTGGCGGGCTGGTGGGGGCGACCGCTTTGGGTGCAGATCGGACGCCGTCTTTGGCAGTGGCTGACCACTTGGCCTCAATTGGCCTGGGCGGGAGTGGCCCTCAGCTTGGCCGTGATGGGAGGGATTGCCGGGAGCGGGCTGTTTTCTGCCTTGGGATCCCTGAGTTGGGAAGCAATTGGGGCTTTGGGAGAAGTGTTCGGGGCCACAGGCCAAATCTTGATTGCCATCCTGGCTGCCTACATTGCCTGGCGGCAGTACATTATCTCCCGCGATCTCACCATTCAGCAGAACATCATTACCCAGCAGCAGACCATCGACGCCTACTTTGAAGGCATTTCCAACTTGGTCTTGTCTCCCGATGGGCAGTTGGACGATTGGCCCCTGGAGCGGGCCATTGCTGCCGGGCGCACGGCTGCTCTGTTGAATGGGGTGGATCGCTTCGGCAAAGCCAAGATCCTGCGCTTTCTCTCCACTGCTAACCTGCTCAGCCCTCTGCGGCGGGATCAACACCTGGGCCGACCCATTCTGGACGGCAAAGGGGGTTACCAGCGGGATCGCGTGAACGGCATCCGGGTGGTCAGCCTGGGCACGATGCTGGAGGGAGCCGACCTGCATGGCACCCTGTTGCGAGCGGTGGATTTCAGCGAAGCCAGCCTGGAGCGGGCCAACCTGAGCGGCTGCGATCTCAGCCACACCAATCTGTGCGGAGCTAACTTGCGGAATGCCGACCTGCGCGGGGCCGATCTCTACCGCGCTTTGCTGTTTGTGGGATCCCCTCAGACAGCTTCCCCTGCTCAGCCAGGGCAAAAGCCCGATTTCAAGACCGGGGCCTACACCGGCGCCATCGTGGCAGGAGCAGATTTTCGCCAAGCTCACCGCCTTTCCCCCGAACAACGGGCCTACCTGGTCACCTGGGGTGCCAAGCTGGATCCCGAGTCCGAACCTCCCCTCAACTCTCCTAGGCCGCGTTCGGATCCTGCCGACAAAACAGAGTCGTTTCCCCCCCCTGCTTCCCCAAGCCCTTGAGCGAGAATAAATCGATAAGCCTGGTTCAGGGCTTTTGCTGCCGATTTTTCGGCCATTGCAACTCGCCTCTCCCTTGGGGATGAGGGCGATCCCCTTCGATTCTCAAACATGGCACGGTTGCTCACCAAGTTCTGGCTGCTGGAGCGCTATCTGTTTGGGGAGATGCTCACCCCGGTGCTGGCCGGTGTTGCGGGGGGAACCCTGCTGCTGCTGGTGGGCCGGTTGTTTACCCTGGCCGAGCGGCTGGTCGAGGGATCCGTCCCCCCCCTGACGGTGTTGCGTCTTTTGGTTTTGGATCTGCCGGAGATGGTGGTGCTGGGCATGCCCATTGCCGCCTTCTTTGCCACCATGCTCACCTTGGGCAAGCTGAGCGGCAACAGTGAGATCACCGCTATGCGGGCAGCCGGGATCCCTTTTAGCCGGATTTTCCGACCCCTGCTGCTGGTGGGGTTGGCCATGAGCTTGAGCGCTTTTTTCATCAGCAACGTGTTGCTGCCGGCCAGCAAACAGCAAATCCGCCAGATCGATCAGCAGGCTTTGCTGGCCCAGGCCACCACCCCGGTGCAATACGATGTCTTTTTCAAAACCGAAGACAACCTCTGGTTCTTCATCCGCCAAGTGGACCCCCGGTTGAATACCATGCAAGATGTTACGATTTTGCGGGTGGATCCCTTGCCGGGAGGCAAATACCAGTTGGTGGAAGTGACCTTGGCCGCTCAGGCAGTGTGGAACGGACTGGAGTGGAGCCTGAGCGAAGGGGCAACCCACCTTTACGGCCCCACGGGTCTCAGCATTGCCGAGCAAACGTTTCATCGCAAGCCGTTGCAAGTTTCCCAGGATCTGGCTGCCCTGATGCAGCCGCCGGTTCCCCCCAGCGAGTTGAGCTTGCCGGAGCTGGCAGAGCGGATTTCCCGCCTGGCCCGCTCCAATCTCAATACTCAGGCTCTGCGCACCGAGTTCCACATGCGCTTCTCCCTGCCCTTGGCCAGCTTTTTTGCCGTGCTGATTTCGCTCCCCCTGGGATCCACCACCGCGCGGCGGGTGGGACGCTACGGGGGCGTCGTCTTCGGGATCCTGTTGGTGTTTGGCTACTACGTGGTTCTGAGCGTGTCTCGCAGCTTGGGAGAAGTGGGAGCCCTTCCCCCTTGGGCGGCAGCCTGGAGCTTCAACATCTTGTTCGGCGGCATCGGACTGGTGCTGCTGGCCCGTTTCCTGCGCTAGGGATCCACCCTAGAATCCGCCAGTCTCAGTTCTCAAGGATGTCTCGAAGAAGGCAGGGATCAACTTTCCTTTCTCTCTCCTCTCGCCTCGCGTAGCTCAGGTTTCCGTCCCCTTGCGGGGAAAAGGTAGGGATCAACGAGCCATACTTCGACGGTGAAAAGGTGTACTGTAACGGGTTTCCGTCCCCTTGCGGGGAAAAGGTAGGGATCAACACCGTTACACCCTGATCAGTCCGTGGGTTGATTACGGCCGTTTCCGTCCCCTTGCGGGGAAAAGGTAGGGATCAACGCGGGATCACCCACACTCCCCTGTACTACAGCCCTGAGTTTCCGCCCCCTTGCGGGGAAAAGGTAGGGATCAACAACAACATAGCCAACGTAATCGGAGTAGGCTTGGCCTACGTTTCCGTCCCCTTGCGGGGAAAAGGTAGGGATCAACGCCTCCACAAGTGCATGATCTTTGAACCCCCAAGCTGGGTTTCCGTCCCCTTGCGGGGAAAAGGTAGGGATCAACTCATGTGGTACAAAGAGCAGGCGCTTCTAAAGAGGCGCGTTTCCGTCCCCTTGCGGGGAAAAGGTAGGGATCAACGGACTGGCTCTCCGACCTCGAAAGTTGGGACCCCATCGTTTCCGTCCCCTTGCGGGGAAAAGGTAGGGATCAACTCTTGTGTTGGGGGAGTAGCTTAGATCTCGCAGGCTATTGTTTCCGTCCCCTTGCGGGGAAAAGGTAGGGATCAACATATTGTAACAGTACTCAATCGCCTCACTTGGTCTGCGTTTCCGTCCCCTTGCGGGGAAAAGGTAGGGATCAACATGGCTACCTTGGCGTGTGGGTTGTAGCGGTACTCGGTAACAAGTTTCCGTCCCCTTGCGGGGAAAAGGTAGGGATCAACAAAGCCTGCAACAAACTGTACAAGGCAGCCGAAGCAGCGTTTCCGTCCCCTTGCGGGGAAAAGGTAGGGATCAACGGAGGGGTACAACTGCACGAATCGTCCCAGCATTGTTACGTTTCCGTCCCCTTGCGGGGAAAAGGTAGGGATCAACGTACAAGGTAATCTAATTGAGTATAGAGCACGTACAAATGTTTCCGTCCCCTTGCGGGGAAAAGGTAGGGATCAACCAAAATTAATGTCACGCACTTCAAGTCACTTACGCTGGTAGATGAGTTTCCGTCCCCTTGCGGGGAAAAGGTAGGGATCAACGAGTATCGGGAGGCTTTTGAAGCCTTTTGGCGCAGTTGCGTTTCCGTCCCCTTGCGGGGAAAAGGTAGGGATCAACCCACCCTTGTGGAGGGGGTGGTGTTTGTTGGGTGTGGGTTTCCGTCCCCTTGCGGGGAAAAGGTAGGGATCAACATCCGTTTTGAGAGCTATCTTTGACAACCAGTTCCCCGTTTCCGTCCCCTTGCGGGGAAAAGGTAGGGATCAACAGCCTTTGGCTTTATCATTTACTCTTCGTACTCTTGGTTTCCGTCCCCTTGCGGGGAAAAGGTAGGGATCAACGCGTTACACCCGTAGGTGTCCGTACTTGAACTAGTCATATGTAGTTTCCGTCCCCTTGCGGGGAAAAGGTAGGGATCAACACGGTAACCGGCACCTATACATTTATGGTAGCAGGGTTTCCGTCCCCTTGCGGGGAAAAGGTAGGGATCAACATCAAGTTCACAGTACTTCAGCAGGAATCAGATGGTCGTTTCCGTCCCCTTGCGGGGAAAAGGTAGGGATCAACCCTGTACTTAAAGCACTGCACTTTCAAATATGTTCCGTTTCCGTCCCCTTGCGGGGAAAAGGTAGGGATCAACGGTGTTCTTTCTACTCCGTAAGGGAGGTCATATGTACGGTTTCCGTCCCCTTGCGGGGAAAAGGTAGGGATCAACATAAGGAGTGCCACTTGTGTGGCACTCCTTTTGTTTTTGAAGTTTCCGTCCCCTTGCGGGGAAAAGGTAGGGATCAACTGTCTGTACGCCCGAGAGGGGTACGAAAAGGGCGGTATGAGTGTTTCCGTCCCCTTGCGGGGAAAAGGTAGGGATCAACCCTACCCCCGGAAAAGCTTGAATCCATGCAGTTTTCAAGGTGCGTTCGCGAGGGAGTACGGAGACTTCGTGACACAGATATTAACATTGCTCTTGGGGATAAGCGCAAGCAAGAAAATTGGACTTTCTGAGGCTGTTATGTCTTGTTTTCGTGCCAATCATGGCAAGAGATCTAGGTTTGCCCTTGAAATCTTGAGCTAACAAAATTAGCCTGGCGATTGCTTGCCCCGACAGATCGCGCACAAAACTTTACAATTTTCGCTCTCCTGCTCAGGCCAGGGATCCCATTGCGGGGAGAGTCTGTCTAGACTGGAAAGCAGCCCTGCGGGGATCCCTATGCGAATTGGCGTGCCCAAAGAGATCAAAGAGCAAGAGTTCCGTGTCGGGCTGACACCGGCGGCGGTGCGGGCCTTAACCGAACAGGGGCATCAGGTGTGGGTGGAAACCCAAGCAGGCCAGGGGGCGGGCTTCACGGATGAGGACTACCAAAAAGCGGGGGCCAAACTGGCCGCCACCCCTGAGGAGATCTACCAGCAGCAGTTGGTGGTGAAGGTAAAGGAGCCCTTGCCTGCCGAGTATCCTCTGCTCCATCCCGACCTCATCCTGTTTACCTATTTGCACTTGGCCGCCAGCCGCGAGCTGACCCAGGCGCTGTTGCAATCGGGGGCCACCTGCCTTGCCTATGAAACGGTGGAATTGGCAGATGGATCCCTGCCCTTGTTGATGCCCATGAGCATGATTGCCGGGCGGCTCTCGGTGCAGTTTGGCGCCCATTACCTCACCCGACAACAGGGGGGGCGAGGCGTGTTGCTGGGTGGGATCCCGGGGGTGCCGCCGGGGCGGGTGGTGATCCTGGGCGGGGGAACCGTGGGCACTGAGGCGGCCAAAATGGCCGTAGGCTTGGGGGCAAGGGTGCAGATTTTGGACATTAACCTGCAGCGGCTGAACGAGCTGGAGCTGCTCTTTGGATCCCGTGTGGAGCTGCTCTACAGCACTGCCCAAAGCGTGGAAGAGTGTGTTCGCGAGGCCGACCTGGTGGTAGGGGCAGTGCTGGTGCCGGGAAGGCGGGCGCCGGTCTTGGTGGGAGAAGAGTTGGTGGCCCAAATGCGTCCTCGCTCCCTCATTGTGGATGTGGCGGTGGATCAGGGGGGGTGCATCGCCACCACGCGGGTTACCACCCATGCCCAGCCGGTTTACGAAGCCCACGGGGTGTTGCACTACGGCGTTCCCAACATGCCCGGAGCCGTTCCCTGGACTTCGACCCAAGCGCTGGTCAACGCCACTCTCCCCTACATCCTCAAGCTGGCCAACCTTGGCCTGGCCGCTGCTTTGGAACAAGACCCGGCCTTGGCCAAAGGGCTAAACGTCAGGGCAGGCAAGCTCATCCACCCGGCGGTGCGAGCCACCTTTCCAGACCTGGGCTAGCTCAGGCAGGGGTTGGCTCCCTGGGGAGAGATGCTACTGTCGCCAGGACAGGACATAGCGCTCCAGAGCCGCGAAAAAGGTGTAGAGCAAGACACCCATGAGGCCGAGGGCAGCCAAACCCGCAAAGGCCAAAGGCACATCAAAAGAAGAACTGGCCGACACGATCAGGTAGCCCAGCCCCTGGTTGGAAGCCACCGTCTCCGAGATCACCGAGCCGACAAAAGCAAAGGAGATGGCCACTTTCAACGAGGCAAACAGGTAGGGCATGCTGTGGGGTAGCCCCACCTTGGTGAAAATCTCCCAAGAGCTGGCCCCCAGCGAGCGCAGCACATCTCGCATCTCGGCTTCCACCGTCTCCAGCCCCACCGCCACATTGACTGCAATGGGGAAAAAGGCCAGCAAAAAGGCCGTGATCACCGCCGGGATCAGGCCCAAGCCAAACCAAATCGCCAGCAGCGGCACCAAAGCCACCTTCGGGATGGTGTTAAACCCCACCAGCAGCGGGTACAAACACAGATGGGCCAGGCGGGAGCTGCCGATGATCGATCCCAGCAATATCCCCCCCACCAAAGCCAGCGCAAAGGCCAGCAGCGTCGAAGTGAGGGTGGTTAGGGAGTGACGCAGAATCACCGGGCTCCACTGGTTCATGGCTGCGAGGATCTGGGTGGGCGCCGGCAGAATGAAGCGAGGAACGTTGAACAGCCCCACCCCCACCTGCCAGAGCACAAGGGTCAAAACGATGGTGACAGCGGGCAAGACCACAGAAGCCGTTTGGGTCTGCAAAAATCGGTCAAATGATTTTTTCATGGGATCCCTCGGCAGAAATGCGCGGTAACCTGTCCAGCAAACCTTTCCAGATTTTTTGGATCAAGGGCTCTTTGGCCTAATAGCTGCGCCGAATGTGCTGGCGCACTTCCGAGACCAAGCGGTGAAACTCGTCCGTCAGGCAGATCTCCAGCGGGCGTGGACGGGGCAGATCCACTTTGAGGGAAAAGATGATCTCGCTCGGTCGTGGCCCCATCACATAAATGGTATCGGAGAGGAAAACCGCCTCCCGCAAATCGTGAGTGATCAAAATGGCGGTGCAGCCGGTGCGCAGCCACAGCCGCTGCAACATTTCCCACATATCCTCGCGGGTAAAGGCATCCAAAGCGGCAAAAGGTTCGTCCAACAACAACAGCTCCGGCTGATGGATCAAAGCGCGGCACAGGGAAGCCCGCTGCCGCATTCCCCCAGAAAGCTGCCAAGGATAGGCTTTCTGAAAACCCTCCAAGCCTACGGTGGCCAGCAGCTCCAGCGCCGACTTCTCGTGCTGGGCCAGGTTTTGCTTGAAGGTGCGCTTGTAGGGCTCTACCACCTCCAACGGCAGCAACACGTTCTCCAGGGTTGTGCGCCAGGGCAGCAGCACCGGGTTTTGAAAGGCCATGCCCACACTCTTCAGGGGGCCGGCGATGGGCTGCAACTGAAAGTAGAGGGTGCCGCCATGGTCAGTGTTCAGGCCGGCCATCATCTTCAAAAGAGAAGTCTTGCCACAGCCGCTCGGCCCAACAATGGAGACAAACTCCGAGTGGGCAACAGAAAAGCTGACGTCGCGGATGATCGTGACTGGGGATCCCTTGGTGGGGTACTGCAGCGAGACGTGGCGCAACTCCAGAACGGGCTTGCCCGAAACAGCGGGGGAAGATAACCCACTTTGAACCACCCTCTGCGACTCCAACATTGACTCAACTCCAATGATTTTCATAGTGGCCCAAGTGAGGGCTGATCCCCCTGATCCAGACAGATGATGGCGGGAGCAATGAGGGTTGCAGGCCGGTTTATCTCGATTGGTATGGCCAACCCCATCCCCACTACATCAGAGAGAGGGGCAGCCAGCTGTGTTGCCAGATACTTTATGCGCCGGTGAGGTCCCCCCATGTTCAGCCTCAGGAGATGTGGGATCCCCGAGGGCCCGGTCATCGAAGACAGTGACTGTCTATCAAGTAAAGCCCCGCCTACTGATGTTCGAAGACGTTACTGAAGCCCAACAGATCCAGCTCTACCAAAGTAGGCAAATGTTGGAAACACTGCTGCGCCAACTCCCAGCGTTCTTCCCGCCGTAACATCTCCGCCAACTTGTGGCGCACCGGGATCAAATAGCGAACATCGTTGGCGGCATATTCCAGCTGTTCGGCGGATAGCGCGTGGACGGCTCCCCAATCGGAGCTTTGGGCAGTTTTGTTGAGTTCGACCCCGCACAGCTCGCTCACCACATCCTTGAGGCCATGCTTGCTGGTGTAGGTGCGGGCCAGTTTGCTGGCAATTTTGGTGCAAAAGACGGGCCACGCCCGGATCCCCAGGTGATAGCGCAGCATGGCCAGGTCAAAGCGGGCGTAGTGGAAGATCTTCTCAATGCTTGGAGCCATCAGCAGCTGCGCCAAAAAGGGGGCCTGCTTTACCCCGCGGCTCAGCCGCAACAGCACCACCTCACCGGCGGAGTTGGCGATTTGCACCACGCAAAGCCTGTCCCGCTGCGGGATCAGCCCCATTGTTTCTGTATCCACGGCCAGGTAAGGTTCCCTGGCCAGGGCCTTTGCCACTGCAGGGGTGAGATCTTCGTCGCAGAGCTGGAAAGGTTGCAGGCCCACTCAGGATCTCTCAAAAGGATGTTTTGGCCGTTCAACCAAGCGGCGAAGGTCGGGTAGCTACCAGCTAGACTTAACTACGCCTGGCAGTAAGCCTCGGTGGGCCATTTCCCGCAGGCTGTTGCGACAGAGGCCGAAATCGCGGAAGTAACCCCGGGGACGCCCGGTTTTCCAGCAGCGGTTGCGCAGGCGTGTGGGCGAGCTGGCCCGAGGGAGTTTTTGCAGTTGGGCGTGCAGCTCCATGCGGGTGGCCTGGTCGATGTTGGGATCGGCCATGGCCGCTTTCAGTTGTTGGCGCTTCTCCCGATACTTCTCGACCAAGCGTTGGCGCTTTTTCTCCCGCTCGATCATGCTCTTTTTAGCCACGGCTCACTGTTTCCCCAGATTTTTCAGCTTTACTAGAATAACGGGGAGCAGCGGCCCCAAGCAAGGGGATCCCAGGCCCGCCCACGGCCATCCTCGCCAATGTTCATCCCTCCTTTTCCGGTCTCCGTAGGATCCCTGAGGCCAGCCCCTCGGCTTGGGGGCAACCTACCTCTATAGGCGAGGTTGGTGTTGGGTGATGGCCATTTCCAGAGTGATCCCGTTTATCGCCACCAAGTTTAGGGTTTCCCCAGAGCAGATCGAGGCCACGCGCGTGATTCTCCACAAGCCGCCGGCTCTGTTGGCAGTGCTGAAGTCGGCCTCTCCACTGCCCAAAGAGGTTTTGCAGGATCCCAGTTTGGCCTATATCTATCCTGCCGCCTTCATTCAATGGTCGAAGTGCATGCATGGCTTGGCGGATTGGGACACTGGGCCGGCACTGAGCTACGCCGATTATGTGGCGCAACTGAAGCTGGCCTTCCTGCCGACGGATATTGCCCTGAGCGGCCATTAGGGATCCCTTGGGTTGGCCATCCCATTTCGGAAGATGCGCCGGGCAGCCTCGCGGACAAACTCTTTGAGCCAACCGGATTTTTGGGTATTTTGCACCTGGGCTTTGACCACCGCCTGCATCCCCCCTTCTCCCCAGCTTTGGTTGTGCTGGAAATACTCAATGAAGCTCTTGCCGGCAATGCGGGTGAGATAGCCAGCACTGGCTGCCTGAATGGGGGCTGTCGCCAGAAAACCGACGACGCTCACTTCGGCAACGGTGGCCAAGATCCCCGTGGTCAGTTGGATCGCCCCTTCCACCAAGCCCAAGCCCGCTAGGGTTTTGGCCAGAGACAAGGCCAGCTCCCGCCCCTGCTGCAGGTTCATTTTGCAGCCGTAAAGGGATCCCAGTTCCACCACCATCTGGGCGTTGATGGCGGCAATGGCCAGCAGATCCACCGCCGGGATGGGGTTGGCGAACACCACTCCTGTAACAATCCACTGAAAGCGATCGATCACCTCCTCCGCCTGCCGGCGCAGTTGGGCTTGGAGAATCCGTTTGGCCTCTTCCCCCAACTGTTGCGATTGCAGCAGGGCATTGTCCAAGGCCAGGGATCCCCCCTCGGCATAGAGCACCGCCTGCACGCGATCCCGCACCGCCGCCACCTCCGGCTCCGGTCGCCAGGTTTGGGATCCCACCCGCACAGGGGCTGGAGCAGCGGCAGCTATCAACACATCCTGAGGTGGAATCAGGGGGTAGACCCGCTCCCGCAGGCGTTGCAAGAGGATCTGCCGTTCTTCTGAGGTGTAGCGATCCGCTTTGTTCAGGATTAGCAAGGCCCGCTTGCCCAGGGCGATCAACCGGCGCAAGGGATCCACCTCTGACTGGCGCAGATCCCCATCCACCACCACCAGCAGCAGATCGGCAGCTTGGGCTTGGGCTTGCGCCTCCTGTTCCCGCATCACCCCTGCCGGGCCGATCTCCAAAATGCCGGGGCAATCCAGGATCTGCACCGGCTGCGGGATCCCAGGCAAGTTCCAGTCGTAACAAGCCACCGCCTGGGTGGTGCCCAGAGTGGCCCCCACCGCCCCCGCCCGCCGCCCCAGCAGCGCGTTGACCAAAGAAGTCTTGCCCGCCGACCCAGTGCCGAAGACCACCACCTTCAGCTGGGGCTGGGCCAATTGTTTGGCCAGTAGGGCCGACCGTTCTGCCAGCGCTGCCCGCGCCACCTGATCCTGGATTTGCGCTAGCTGCGCCTCCAGTTGAGCCAAGTTCTGTTGCGCCGCTTTCCGCTTTTCCAAAGCCGTCTCCGGCAAGGCAAGGGGTTGGGTAATTTCCCTCCTGCTGGGGGCGGGTTGGCGAAACAGAAACAAGTAGTAGATGGCAGCGGCCAAAAACACCAGCAGCAGCAGCACCAGCACCCCAATCAACAGCCCCCCCAAAATCGGGTGGTAGCGGGTGGCGTAGTACAGATCGAGAAACGATTGGATCAGCCAGACGATCAGCCCGGTGAACGAGGCCAACAGCGCCAACAGCAGCAGCAAGCGCAGGTAAGGGAGCGACCGCATAGGGATCCAACAAGGCCACAACCGTTCGCGTCAGCGGGACGGAGTCCTTTTGACTCTACCCGCGGCTGAGCATATCCGGCTACCTAGATGTCGCCTTCTGGCTGCAGGGGCAGGGCTTCTCCATCCGACTCTTCCTTTTCACACCGAGATTCCCCCTCGATGACCTGAATGGCCTGCGGATCCCCGTCAACTTTCACTTGCAGATGGCGCAACTGCCATGCCGAGCCGGCCATGCCCCGCTCCGATTCCACCACCACATCGCCAGTGCGCTGGGCCCCTGTAATCAAAAAGAACAGACACACCCAACCGGCTTCCTCATCTTCCTGAAAGCGCAGCCGCGAGGGCCATCCCGGCCTCAGGGGCTCTCCCAAACGTTCCACCACCACGGCATTTTGTTCGAGCTGCTCCACCGCCAACTGGTAGGTGCGATAGGCTCCTGAGGCACGGATCCCATTCCAGACTAGGATCCCTGCCCCCGCCAGCCCCAAGCCCAGCACCGCCAGTAGGCCCAGACAGCCGCAGCCACAGCAGCCCAGAGGGGCAGCACAGCCGACTGTTTGTGGAGTTTCCGACACGGCCAATCGCCACTACAGAATGCCCCCACCCTAACACAAGGCTGTTGCTCATCCTCTATGCCTTCATTGCCGACAAGGTACAGACAAAAAGCCAAGCAACCCTACGCCATTTGTCGGTGACGAACATCGCTTCTCAGTTCCGTATTGCCACAGATATCTGTTACGGCCTCAAACAACAGCTCGAAAAATCATGGGATCAGCACCTCTTTGGCAAGTTCAAGCAACTCACTGTTGAGTCTAATTTTGTACTGCAGTGAGGATGGGATCCCTACGTATCCAATTGTTGGCTCTACTCCCACTTCGATTGGAAAGGCTTGTGAAGCAAGGATTTCAAGCTTTTCGCCTGAATAGGATCTGGATGGATCAGAAAGTCAATGGATACCTGGAAAGCCCTATTTCCTGAACATTGGGAAAGATGACAAAGCGCGCATATCGAATCCGCTATTTGGCGGAGTCAATACCAGAGGGATTTGTCGAGAATAAGAGCAGCAAAAGGTCTCCATCCAATCGCCTAAACCTATGGATGAAGCGACAACCATAACCGTGCAGCAGATCATTCAAACCGCCATGATGACCGGTTTGCTCACCGCTGCTCAGGAACACGAACTTAACGTAAGGCTATTTCGAGAGGAGTGCTCCGAAGCCGACCTCTTCCTGCTGCGCCGTCTACACCGCTGCCTACGCCAGGGATCCATCCGCCAGATCCCGGCCCTGAACAACACTGTAGCGGTTGGCCGCTTTGGCCCGCCCCTGCGCCTGGTACCGGACAGAGCCGAGACAACTCAGTCCCAGCCGACTGGGTTAAGCCTGGCGAGGGATCCCAAGATCGGGTAGTCAAGCAATTACAAGCAATTAGTGACGAGGGGGCAGAGGTAAGGCCGAGGGTTGGGCAACGGTCAAATCAGGGAAAGGGGGAGCTGAGGTTTTGCTTTCCCCGTCGCGCAGCAACACATATAAAGCAAACACATATAAAGCAAGGGATCACCAACGACGTCAACGGCAAGGCAATCTCGAATGAGCTACGGACTTCTACAGCACTTCCCTTTGCCTCTCTTCATCGCTGGAGCCCTTCCGAGTTCAGCCGCCTAGCTAAGCTTTTGAATAGGATCGATACGGGGATCCAAGATTTTCTGTTGACCGATAGCGGGAAACCTCACCGCAATCGTGACCCGTTCACCACTGCCGAACACATGGGTAATCTGGCCTTGTCCGAATTGGGGATGTTGCAAACGATCTCCAATCGCCCACTGTTCTGAACGGCTTTGGCGGCGATTGGGCCTGGCCTTGGGTGCATCTGAAAGGGACAGTCCACTGCCGTGGGAGAGCTGTCGAGAAACGGCTCCGCGTCCGTCGAATTCGATTATTAACTCTTGGGGCAGTTCACTTAAAAATACCGAAGGAATAGCTGGTTCGCGGTTGCCGTAGAGCATCCTTTCCCTGGCGTGGCTGATATACAACTGCTCACGGGCACGGGTAATGCCCACGTAGCAAAGGCGTCGCTCTTCTTCCAAAGCAGCGGGATCTTCCAAAGCCCGGAAATTGGGAAATAGACCCTGTTCCACCCCCACCAAGAACACAACAGGAAACTCCAAACCTTTGGAAGAGTGCAACGTCATTAGCGAAACTTTCTCAGCGCCTTCCTGAAGGTTGTCCAAGTCGGAAGCCAAAGACACATTGCTCAAAAAAGCCTCAAGGCTGGGATCCTCCTGTTCTTCCTCGAATTGGCGGGCGGCATTGTAAAGTTCCATCACGTTGGCCGCTCTTTCTTCGGCTTCGTCTGTACCCTGTGCCTTGAGATCCTCCAAATAGCCGGAATCCCTTAGCAACCCTTCGATAAGGGTGGCGGCTGAAGTCTGAGAAGCCTGTCGATGCCAATGCTGAATCAACTGAGCAAACTGAATGACAGGCTTAGCCGAACGGCCCGCCAAGCTACTTACAGAGGTTTCGTCGCTGAGAATTGCCCACAAAGGCACGTTTAGAGCAGCCGCCGCTTCGGTCAGCTTGTCCAGGGTGGATTTGCCGATGCCACGGCGCGGCACGTTAATAATTCGCAGCAGGCTAAAGGAGTCGGCAGGGTTGGCCACAACCCGCAAATAGGCCAGGACATCCTTAATTTCTTTGCGATCGTAAAATCGCAGTCCGCCTACCACCGTGTAAGGGATCCCCCACCGCAGCAAGACCTCTTCAAAAGGACGGGATTGAGCGTTGATGCGGTAGAGAATGGCAAAATCTCCCCAGGAAAAAGCATTGGCATTTTGGCCGTGTAATCGTCGGATGGTATTGACGACAAACTCCGCCTCTGCAATCTCGTCATCCGCCTGATGAAGAAAAATCGGATTTCCTTGCTGACGGGTTGGCCTGAGAACTTTATCAATGCGCTCTGTATTTTTCTCGATGAGAGCGTTAGCTGCCTGCAGAATGGTAGCTGTAGAGCGATAGTTCTCCTCCAGCTTGATCAGGGTGCGGGTATCGTCATCGGGGAGACCATCGCCAAAGGTCTCTTGAAACTCCAGCAAGATGGTAAAATCTGCCCCGCGAAAGCGATAGATGCTTTGATCCGCATCTCCCACCACAAAGATGGATCGGTTTCTCCAGTCCAACTGAGATCTGCGGGTCTCGCCGTTGGTAGCCAGCAGACGGATTAGCTCATATTGAGTGCGGTTGGTGTCTTGGTATTCATCCACCAAAATGTGTCGAAATCGTTGGTGCCAGTAAGCCAACACCTGCTCGTTTTGTCGAAAAAGCTGCACTGGTATCCAAATCAAGTTATCAAAGTCCAGAGCATTGTTGGCTGCCAGTTGGTCTTCATAGATTTCGTAAACTTGGGCAATGGTACGGCCACGGAAGTTGGGCTGATTGCGCTCCAGGTCGGCAGGAGTCCAACCTTGGTTTTTGGCATTGCTAATGGCGTAGCGTACCGACCTTGGGTCAAACTTGCGCTCATCCAAGTTCAGTTGCTTGGTTACAATCTCCTTCACCAGAGATTGGGCATCTGATTCATCGAAGATCGAGAAGTGGCGAGTCCACTTGCGCCCCTTGGGATCCTGATATTTTTCGATCTCCAGGCGCAGGATCTGGGCAAATAAGCTGTGGAACGTGCCAATCCAAAGAGGCTTAATCCAGCGGTGGTAAACAGCAGATTTTAGTCGCGTTGCCTGGGCCGGCTCCAATTCCTCTAAGGGGATCCCAAATTGTTCTTGAGCTTCTTGTTCGGCAAAGAGCTGCTCAATGCGCTCTTTCATCTCACGGGCGGCCTTGTTGGTGAAGGTCACGGCCAAAATTTCTCCTGGATCCACCCGATAGTGGCGAACCAGGTAGGCAATGCGGTGGGTGAGGGCGCGCGTCTTGCCGGAACCTGCCCCCGCCACCACCAGCAGCGGGCCACAAAAGTGTTGCACCGCTTGCCGTTGAGAAGGGTTGAGGGCATCCAGCAAAGAGGCGTGAGTCATGGCCAGCAAACCAGAAACTGCCTTCCATTATGGGCACCAACCCAATGGGGATGAGAAGCCCAGAGGGCATTTTGGAGCACCAAAGATGAAGATCGGTTAAGATTTGGCCGGCCCGCTCCAGAACTCCCCGCCATGAACCGAGTGCTGTCCTGCTGCTGTGCCCCGGCTAACCGCTGCTGGCTTTGCGTTCAAAAGAGACTTGTGGCTTTGGGGTTTGCCACCCTTGCCCTGCTTTCTCAAGGTGCGTTCGATCCCGCCCAAGCTGGCAACTGCCCCAGCAACGGCAACCCCAAAACATCTCTTGACCTCAAGGTGGAAAGCGTTTCTGGGGATCGGCTTGACCTAAGTCGGTATGAGGGCATTCAAGCGTTGATCTTGACCAACAGCCAAACCCGCTCGCAATCGGAAGCCCTCTCCAAAAGTTTGGCCCTGGAGTTTGGGCAAAACCCTCGGCTGCGCCAGATCGTGCTGGTGGATGGCAGGGGGCTGCTGCTGGTGCGCCACTTGGTTTTGCAGGCCATCCGGGAGAGTGTACCGACGGATCCCCGCCTGGTTTCTCCGTTTGTGTATGTCTCGGTCGATTTTGAGGGAGCAACCATCCAGAAGCTGCAAGAAATAGCCGCTGCAACCTTGCCTGGGATCAATTTTCGCCGCCAGGCTGTTTTGTTGCTGTTGGACGGCCAGGGAACTCTTCTGAGCGGATTTGCCGACTTGGAGCAATCCAACCTCAGCATTCGCCGGTGCATTCGCACCCTCATCGGATAGTCCCACTTCCCTTTCACACCGGCAACGCCTCTCCCCTGCTGCTCTGGCCCAAGCCATTAAACTGGTCATACCGGTCATGTTGAAGCTTGAAGTCAACCATTCGAACGACGGTTCACTGTTTACGGGATCCCATGCGCCGCCAGCTCAAAATCTTGAACCAAATCCTCGATTACAAGCTTGCCAACTTGCGGCTGTTTGGCCGAGCCGAGCTGAAGGGGCCTGTTCTCAACGTGCTGCTGGAACGGCTGCCGGGCGATGTGGTGGATACCCTGCAGGTGATGGAGGTGGTGCGCAGTGCGGTGGAAGCCTCTCTGCTGCAAGGGTTGCGCAAGGTCAACGTTTACCTTTGGTGCCGCGGACAAACCGAAGAAGCGCCGGAGTGGAGCGAAAGCTTTGCTGTAGAGCCATTGGTCTTGGCCCACCACAAGGAGCTCCGAAGCCTTGCTTTCAACTATCGACAAGACTATCCCGGCATGCGGGTGCTGTTTTTCTGCCTGGGCCTTTGTCTGGGCGGCTTTTACCTGTTGGGGGGCTGGGAGCAGACAGGTTGGATCGATTGGATCCCCGTAGGACTGGCCTTCGCCTTGGGGGTGATCTTCCCCTGGCTCAAACGCTCCCTCAGCCAGTTTGTACACCCTCTATTTCTCCGCCTTGGCCTGGGCTTGGGCTTGGTCTTATTGGGCCTGGCAGTGGCGCTGATCTGGCGGCAGGGCTGGAGCGTTGCCTATGGGATCCTCGGCCTCCTGGCCATCCTCCTGTTGGGTCTGGGAGCCTAGTTCTCAACCGGCAGTGGTGCCGCTGAAGACGTGTAGGGCAGGGCCGGTCATCCACACGTGCTGTGTGCTCGGATCCCAGCGAATTTCCAGATTTCCTCCCGGCAGTTCTACTGTAGCTTGCGATTCTGCGCGCTCCTCCAAAACAGCAGCCACCAAAACAGCACAGGCACCCGTCCCACAAGCCAGCGTTGCCCCTGCTCCCCGCTCCCAAACCCGTAGGCGCAGACGAGTCGGGCTGAGCACCTGCACAAATTCGGTGTTGGTGCGCTCAGGAAAGGCCGGATGATGCTCAAACAGGGGGCCCACAGCTGCCAAGTCCAGCTCCTCCAGGGATCCCTCTTCTTCCAGGAAGACCACACAATGAGGATTGCCCATGCTCACCGCCGTCACCCGCCACTCTCGCCCGGCCACTGCAAGCGGCTGCCGAATGACCTTCTCATCCGGTTCGACCAGGGTGGTGGGGATCTGCTTGGCCAAAAGGCGAGGGATCCCCATGTCCACTGTGACCAGCCCATCTGCCCGCACCTGCGGCACGATTCGCCCCGCCAAGGTGTGGATCTGGTAGGCGCCATCCCGACCTGGGATCCCCAAGTCCTGCAGAAAGCGGGCCAAACAGCGGATCCCATTGCCGCACATCTCCGCCTCGGAACCGTCGCTGTTGAAGAGGCGCATGCTGAAATCTGCCCCCTCCTGCCCCGGCAGCAGGAAGATAACCCCATCGGCTCCTACCCCAAAGCGGCGATTGCAAAGGGCGACGGCCTCTTCCGGGCTCAAGCAGGGTTGAGACTGCCAGCGGTTGTCCACCAAGATAAAATCGTTCCCCAACCCCTGGTACTTGTGAAAGGAGAGACGGGGGGTCAACCGAGCAGACATTTACCCAGATATCCCAACGACAGGCCTTAATCCTCGTGCATCTCGTAGGGATCCTGCAAGTCCTTGGAAGGGGGGCCAAAGGCCGTGTAGATGGCAAACGCAGTGATGCAGATGGTAACTGCCGCAATCGCCACAATCAGGGAAAAGGTGGGCTCCATATCGTTGTCTTTGATCCTGAGAGTATTCGACTACAGTATTACACAAGTTTACAATTCATTGCCCAAGACAAAAAGGTTCGGCCAGATTCTGATAGCGTGATTTTAAAAGGCGGCTGCTTTGGCGGTGCTGAGCACCAGGGATCCGCCTTCGAGCCTGCTATCTTCGACTTCGTCAACGTGTTCGGTTTCTAAGCGAGAACCTATGGCCATTCGTACCAGACTGGGCGATCTGCTGCGTCCCCTCAACTCGGAATACGGTAAAGTGGCTCCCGGCTGGGGCACCACGCCCCTGATGGCGGTCTTCATGGCCCTATTCGCCGTCTTCCTGTTGATCATCCTGCAGATTTACAACAAGTCGCTGCTTTTGGAAGACATTAACGTCTCCTGGGAGAGCCTCAGCTTTTGAGTTCCCAGGCCCTACTCTGGGGAAAGTCCCTGTCCCGCCAAAGAGCTGCCCAGCGGGAGCAGGATAGTTTCCGTCATCTCCTAAGCCGGTGCCTTCAGGGTGCTGGCTCCAGGCGCAGCAGGGATCCACTGGGGGCATCGGTCAACAGGTAGAGCAAGCCATCCGGCCCCTGCCGCACATCGCGAATGCGACCCACCGCCCCTTCCAGCAGGCGCTCTTCCGCCACCACCCGCTCTCCATCCAGTACCAAGCGCGCCAGGTGTTGCCCGGCCAGCGCCCCCACAAATAGGTTGCCCCGCCATTCGGGGAAAGCCTCTCCCGTGTAGAAAGTCATGCCAGAAGGAGCGATAGAGGGCGTCCAGTGCAGCAGAGGGGAAGCCAAGCCGGGAGCTGCCGCCAGTCCTTGGCCGATAGGTTCCCCCGTATATTCTCGACCGTGGGTGATTAGGGGCCAGCCGTAGTTGACGCCGGGGGCCAAGATGTTGATCTCGTCCCCACCCTGGGGCCCATGCTCGTGGGACCAAATCGCTCCCGTCTCGGGGTGGCGGGCTATTCCCTGAATGTTGCGGTTGCCGTAGGTAAAAATTGCCGGCAAAGCCCCTGCTTGGCCGACAAATGGGTTGTCCGCCGGGATCCCTCCTGAATCAGTGACGCGCAACACCTTGCCGGCAGCATCCCCCAGATCCTGGGCCCGATGCCGCTCTTCGCGGTCGCCGGTGCTGATGTAGAGAAATCCCTGTTCATCAAAGGCCAGGCGGGAGCCAAAGTGCTGTTGAGCGGGGGTCTTGCGCTCCATGTCGAAAATCACCTCCAGATCCTGGAGTCCCTTCTCCCCCAAGCGGGCCCGCGCCACTCGGGTTCCCCCGCCGCCCGGCCCAGGAGCGGCATAGGACAGGTAAATCCAGCCGTTCTCCGCGTAATTAGGGTGCAAGGCGATGTCCAGCAGGCCCCCCTGTCCGCGGGCAAATACTTCTGGCACACCGGCTATGGGCTGGGGATCCAACCCCTGGTCGGTAACCCGGCGCAGCCGGCCTGGTCGTTCGGTTACCACGATTGTCCCATCTGGCAGAAAGGCCATCCCCCAGGGATGCTCCAGCCCGGTTGCCAGAGTCACGACCCGAAAACGCTGCTCTGTTCTGGCTCTGGGTAGGGCTTGGGCATGCTCCCCCCGTTGCAGGGCCATCACCATCTCCGGGCTGACCGGGTAGGCCGCCACGACAGCGGGGACGGACACCCCCCCAAAAAGCAGCAGTGAGGAGAGAAGCTTGATCGCCGGGATCCTCATGGCCATTGCCGCCTCGTTTTCGCGATGGATTCTGGGATCTGAGCTAACCGATTATTGCCGCTGCTCTTCTGGAGATGGGTACCGATGAGGGTAAAACCCACTGCGGACCAGAGTGGGCAACCCCCTGTCCCCTCCCGGCCATAGGCTAGCCTTGAGAGCAGCAATCTGTCTCCAAAGCATGCTGGAACCTGGCGAGATCTTGGGACTCGATCCCGCGGGCGCGAACGGCCAATCCCCCGCCCGCCCGCCCCAAAGGCCAACCTGCGGATCCCTGCAGCAGCTCCAGCCCCACTCCAGAGGGATCCACCTCATCTGTGCCCAGGGCCGCTGGTCTATGCAGGTGCTCACCCCCCGTCTGTTTCGGCTGCGCTTTAGCCCCAGCGGAGCGTTTTTGCCCCGTCGTTCCTGGGATGTGGCTCCAGCCGATGAAGAGTGGCCGCCGGCTCCCTTTGAACTGCAGGAAAGCTCCACCCAAATCCACCTGTCCACCTCCCAGGTGCAAGTTCAGATCGATCGGGATCCCCTCCGGTTCAGTTTTCAAGACTCTCAAGGGCAAGAGTTTTGCGCCGATGTCTCCTCTGGGCTTACCTGGGGATCCGATAGCATCCGCCTGGTCAAACACCTCCACCCTGCCGAGCACATCTATGGCCTAGGGGAACGGGCGGGGCTACTCAACAAACGGGGTCGGCGCTACAGCCACTGGACTCGCGACTGCTGGAACTACGACGCCCACAGCGACAATCTCTACCAGGCCATTCCCTTCGCCCTGTTTCTTCGCCCCAACCTCTGCTACGGGCTCTTCCTGCACTGCACCCACTGGAGCCAGTTCGACCTGGGCCAGATCGATCCCGAGCAGTGGGCCATCGAGGTGCGCGCCCCCGAGCTGGATTACTACCTGATCTACGGCCCCACCCCGGCCTTGGTGCTCGAGACCTACACCCAACTCACTGGGCGGCCTCCCCTTCCTCCCCTCTGGGCCTTGGGCTACCAACAGTGCCGCTGGAGCTACGCCAGCGCCGCCCAGGTTCAAACCGTTGCGCAGCAATTTCGCCAGCGGCAGATCCCCTGCGACGTCATTTACTTGGATATCGACTACATGCGCGGCTACCGCGTCTTCACCTGGGATCCCCGCCGCTTCCCCGAACCGGCCCGGCTCATGGCCCAACTCCACGAGGCTGGCTTCCGGGTGGTAGCCATTGTGGATCCCGGCGTCAAGTTCGAGCCCGAAGCCGACTACGCCGTCTTCGACGAGGGCTTGGCCCAGGATTTCTTTATCCGCCGCGCCGACGGCCACCTCTTTCATGGCTACGTTTGGCCAGGCAAAGTCCTCTTTCCCGACTTCTTGCGCCCCGGAGTGCGGCAGTGGTGGGGATCCTGGCAACGGGTTCTCACCCAAGCCGGTGTGGATGGCATCTGGAACGACATGAACGAGCCGGCCCTCAACGACCGCCCCTTTGGAGACGGCGGCCAGATCGTCGATATCCCCCTCGATGCCCCCCAAGGCCCACCCGACGAACCCACCACCCACGCCGAAGTTCACAACCTGTACGGCCTGCTGATGACACGCGCTTCCCGTGAAGGCTTGGAACAGCTCAACCCCAACCGGCGCCCCTTCGTGCTGACTCGCTCCGGCTTTGCTGGGATCCAGCGCTGGGCTGCCGTCTGGACAGGCGACAACCAATCCTCCTGGGAACACCTGGAGATGTCCCTGCCCATGCTCCTAAACCTGGGCCTGTCGGGAGTTAGCTTTGTCGGCGCGGACATCGGCGGCTTCGGTGGCAATGCCACTCCCGAGCTGTTTGCCCGTTGGATGCAAATGGGAATTCTTTACCCCCTCATGCGCGGCCACAGCGCCCTGGGCACCCGCCCCCACGAGCCCTGGAGCTTTGGCCTCGAAGTGGAAACCATCTGCCGGCAGGCCATTCAGTTGCGTTACCAGCTGCTGCCCTACCTCTACAGCCTCTTTTGGGAGTCCAGCCAAACCGGATCCCCCATCTTGCGCCCCCTTCTCTACGAGTTTCCCGACGATCCGCAAACCTACGAGATCTCAGATCAAGCCATGCTGGGATCCGCCCTCCTATCTGCCCCTGTGGTTCGGCCTGGCGTGCGGTGCCGCGCTGTTTACCTACCCCAGGGCACTTGGTTTGATTGGTGGACAGGTCAGGCCCACACCGGCCCCCGCTACATTCTCGTCCCTGCCCCTCTCGAACAACTGCCGCTGTTTGTGCGGGGTGGCTCCGTTCTGCCTTTAGCTCCCCCCTGCCCGTCCACCGCCCACCTGCGCCGTGACCAACCGCACCTCAAACTCTACCCCGGCAACGGCAGCTTCACCCTCTACGAAGACGACGGGGAAACCCTCGCCCATCGAGCAGGAGCCTGGGCCACCACCCTCTTCCGCTTGCGACAGCAAAATGGCCAGCTCATTCTGGAGATCGAGGCCCGCCAGGGCAACTGGAGCCCGCCCCAGCGTAGCTGGCTTCTGGAGCCCCTTGGCCACACTCCCCTCTCCCTGCCGGACACCGGACAGCCGCAACAGGTTCTCTGGCCCACCCCAGAGGATCCCCCGTTTAGCTAATCGCCCTCACGGCCTCCAGCAGCTCCCGGTTGTCTCGCTTGAACAAGGGCAGCCACTCCACATGCTGGTAGCGTAGGATCCCTTGGCTATCCACCAAAAAATAGGCCCGCCGCGTCCCCAGCAGGCTGTCCACCCCGTACTGCTGGCTCACGGTTCTGTCCACATCGCTCAGCAAAGGAAACTCCAGCTTAAGCTGCTCGGCAAAGGCTTGGTGCCTGGAGAGGGGATCGCTGCTGATCCCCAAGATCTCGCAGCCCGCGGCCCGGAAAGCTTCCCAATCCTCCCGAAAGCAACGCATCTCGCTCGTGCATACCGGGGAAAAATCCGCCGGGTAAAAGGCCAGCAACACCTTGCTCTTGCCCCGGTAGGCCGCCAGTGAAATCTGGGCTCCCTTTTGGATCCCTTTCCCCACCGCAGGCAAGCTAAAGTCAGGAGCAGCAGCCCCAATCACAATCCCCATAGACCCGTCTAACCCAATCTGAGCTCACTTCAACAGTCTAACGGTGGATCCGGATCCCTTCTGGCTTCAAAAAATTTTGGGTTGGATATCTTGACGGGGTGGTGGGGGTGGGGATAGGGTAGTAAAGCGCCACAAGGCCACCCAGCCCCGGCGCCCCAGAACCT
>NZ_JBSSCZ010000014.1:0-84345 GCF_054060215.1 Thermostichus sp. OS-CIW-30
TCAATAAACTGTTTGCAGTTTGCTTCTTTCCCAATGTTAACTCTCTCTTCTGTCTGTAAAAAAGCCAATATCTTCTGCCATTTGTTTTCATCTAAAAAAACCAACTTCATCCTCTTTCCTCTATAAATTATTCTCTCTATCCTAACATAAGATCAACACGACCTAACTCTCACAAACAGGAATGCCAGTACCAGCAGCCCACCCACGAGAGAGGAGCAAGGGTCAACCTGCCCCAAAAGCCTTGTCCACCAGGAGAGATAGTCATTTTTAAAATAACTATACATTTGGTCGGGAGCCGGGTAGGCCTACACATTAGCGAACATTCGTAGTAGAGGGAATTGTAACCAAAAGTCCAAGGAGTTAATTTCTAACCTCGAGAGTGAAGAAATATAAATTCGTCAATCATCTTCGTCAAAAAATGGATTATTGACAATACTTTTTTGAAAACCAGCATCTGATTTAGCAGAAGCGTAAAGAATTGCGTGCCTTTTATACTCTGAGGTCGTCTTCTTCAAGAGATCGCCTCTTTGATCATTTTTCTTACCGGTCTCAAGGCCAATGTTTTCTACTTAATTTAATCTCTATTTCTGTTATGAGAAATGAGCATTGGGCGTTCAGTTTGGATCCCACTTAAAATTGACCTGAAAAAGCTCTGGGGCTTTGGGTGCTGAGATTGCCGGGATCCCATTGCGCAATCAAAGCCGAGTCCTTCCTCTGGCGGGGGGAGAGATCTTTTTCTTGAGAAGGTAGATCCAATCCTGGAGAATACCTGCCCCCTCCTCCAATCAGCCAGAAAGTTCGGGGATCCCACCCTCGATCCCTGGATCAAAGGGAAAAGACTCTATCCCGCCGGCACAAAAGTTTTCTGTCACCGACTTGGGCTTGGGAAAAACCCTAGGCCATTGTGAACTCGGGGTGTACGCCGCCGGGAGGGACTGGGATCCGTCTCACTGTTGGGTGGGCTGGCTTCTGGGTGTCGGTGTTCCAAATTGACGGCCTCTCCCCCCAGCACCAAGGTGGAAGCATTGCCCCCATCCAAGTTCAAGGCATGGCGACAGCCCAATTGCTGCATCAACTGTGCCATCTCCAGCAGGGTGAGCCCTTGATTTTCCTGGGCATTGCCGGCGGTCACCAGCAGCAAATGTCCGCTGTCCAGTTGGCCGATGGCACTGCGGGCGGCTCGCTGCCTGCGAAAGAGAGGCTGAAATCCCTCCAATCGGGCATCCAAAACCACCTGCCCATCCAAGAGCAAGAGCGGCCCTGCCCCTAGGATGTGGGGATAGGCCTCCAGCTCGGGCGGATCCAAGCGCAGATGAAGGCTGAGGCGATCCCCGGGAACCAGCTTGCGGGCTTCTAGGGCACCTTCTAGCCCCCGCCCTGCCAATACATACCCCTCACTGGGAATCTGTACCGTCAAACTGCCGGCCAGGCCCGCCACCAGAATTTCTTGCACCTGATCCTGCCGCACCATCACGAGCATTTCGTCGTCCGTTTGGGTGGTGTAGGTGGATCCCCAGTCGGGGGTGAACTGGGAGATGCCGGGCAGGATATAGCCTGTATTGATGCCCACCACTGGGATTTGATCCCCAATGGCATTGCGCAGCTCTGCTTGCATCTGCAGACGGGCAAAGCGCACGGATCCCCCTTCTTGCCCTGCCGTCCCATCCGACCAAGCGATGACCCCACGACCCAAAATGGGGCTGGAGATCCAGCGGCCATCCCGACGAATTGCCCCCAGCGGCTGACGGGTGTTGCGGTTGAAAAACCCACCGTTAATGGCGGCCACTGCCCCCTGTTCAGGGCCAAAGGAAGACAGCTCCCCCAAACCCACCAGCCCCGCGCGTGCAGCCCAGATGGGCCGCAGTTGGCCGGCTGCGAGAGAAACCACCACGATGGAAACTGGGATCCGATTGTCTCCAACCCAAACCTCCTTCTGGTACAAAGGGATCCCTTGCACCACCCGCACCGGCTGCACACCGAGGGTCACCTGAGCTTGAGCAGCCACGCTGGGCAAAAAGAGAGCAGCAGTGCAGGCTAACCCCCAGCCCATGACCCAGGCGCTCAGCTTGGTTTTGGACATGTCTTCACGTCTTTAGGGCTTCACCATTGTCATTGGGAGATGATTATCCCCCTGCGGCAAAGGTTCCCATCACAATGAGCGACAACAGGATCCCTGGAAAGAGCAGCGTCACCAAGATCAGCAGTTCGGAAAGGGTCATCGGGGAATGCCACCTACTGGAGATTTAACCAACACAACAGCTCCGGCTTCCACCCTAGCGATCCCAGAAGGGTGCTCCAGGCTCCCTTTGGGATCCCTTAACACTCGACACCGGTTTGGCTGCCCGTGCATGCCATCTCTCGCTCTGCCGACAGTATCCTGGCAAGGGGAAAGCCTTATCCAACGGTTCCTATGGGCATCCAAGGCAAACGCATTGCCGTCGAACCCGGCCATCTTCGCCCCTGGCTCAAAGAGGCTGTTTTGGCGGGGGGCGGCGAAATTGTGCCCCTGGCAGAAGCAGAAGCCTTGGTCTGGGCTGATGCCTTTGATGTGCCTGGCCTGAAGCGTTGTCTGGCGGAAGGGAAAGGGATCCGCTGGGTGCAGCTGCCCTGGGCAGGGGTGGAACCCTTTGTTCGGGCGGGAGTCTTGGATCCCGCTTATGTGTGGACTTGTGGCAAGGGGGTCTATGCTCAACCGGTGGCGGAACATGCCTTGGCCTTGACCTTGGCCGGCTTGCGCGACTTGAAGATCCGCGCCTTGGCCCAAACTTGGCAGGAGGGCTCCGGTACCAGCCTCTGGGGTAGCCGTGTGGTCATTTTCGGGGCCGGGGGCATCGCCCAAGAGTTGATCAAGCTGTTGCAGCCTTTTCAATGCTCCGTCGACGTGGTGCGTCGCAAGGCGGATCCCTTGCCGGGTGCCACACGGGTGGTGACGCTCGCGGAACGGCAAACGGTGTTGGCAGGGGCAGATGTGGTGATCCTGGCTTTGGCCCTCACGCCGGAAACCGAGGGGATCATCGCCCAAGCTGAGTTGGAGCAGATGGGATCCCAGTGTTGGTTGGTGAATGTGGCGCGAGGCAAGCACATCGTGACCTCCGACTTGGTGGCCGCCCTGCAGCAGGGGGTCATTCGCGGGGCCGCCTTGGATGTCACGGATCCCGAGCCCCTACCGGATGGGCATCCCCTCTGGAGCTTGCCCAACTGCCTGATTACCCCCCACACTGCTCTTACCGATGCCATGATTGTCCCAGCCCTCTCTAAGCGGGTGCGAGAAAATGTGCAGCGCTTCCGGACCGGGGATCCCTTGCTAGGGGTGGTGGATCCGGTTTTGGGGTATTGAGTCCTCTAGCCCCCCTCCCTTGGGGAGCCTGGGATCAGAAACATTTGGCGCCAAACCCTACTGCAAAGCCATCTCCTGCACGCGGGCAGCAATGGCCTTGGCCATTTCCTGAGTGCCGACGGGATCCCCTGTGGCCAGGTCATAGGTGACCTGCTTGCCCTCGGCGATCACCGCCTGCACCGCCGCCTCCACCCTTGCGGCAGCCTCCCGCTCTCCCAGGTAGCGCAGCATCATCGCCCCGGAGAGGATCAGAGCGCAGGGGTTGACTTTGTTTTGGCCAGCGTACTTGGGAGCAGAGCCGTGAATGGCCTCAAAAACCGCAATGCCGTTGCCGATGTTGGCCCCCGGCGCCACCCCCAGCCCGCCGATCATCCCCGCGCACAAGTCGGAAATGATGTCCCCATAGAGGTTGGTGAGCACCAGCACATCGTAGAGCTGCGGCTTTTGCATCAGTTGCATGCACATGTTGTCCACGATGCGATCTTCAAACTCGATGTCGGGGTACTCCTGGGCCACCTCCCGCGCCACCTGCAAAAACAAGCCATCGGTGAACTTCATGATGTTGGCTTTGTGAACTGCCGTCACCTTCTTGCGGCCATTCTGGCGGGCGTACTCAAAGGCAAATTTGACAATGCGGCGGCTGCCGAAGTCCGAAATGGGCTTGATGCCGATGGCGGATCCCTCGCGGATGGGTTTGCCGGAAAGGCGCATCATTTCCTCCCGCGCCTGGATGGCTTCCGGCGTGCCCCGTTCAAACTCGATCCCGGCATAGAGATCTTCGGTATTTTCCCGCACCACCACTAGGTCGATGTCTTGAAAAGGGCTTTTGACACCGAGCATGGATTTGGCCGGGCGCAGATTGGCGTAGAGATCCAGCTCCTTGCGAATGGCTACGTTGACCGAACGAAAGCCAGTACCTACGGGAGTGCCAATCGGCCCTTTGATCGCCACTTTGGTTTCCCGAATGGACTCCAACACCTGGGGCGGCAAGGGGGTGCCGTATTTCTCGATCACCTCCACCCCTGCCTCTACCGGGATCCATTCCAACCCAACCCCGGTAGCCTCCAAGACCGTGGTCATCGCCTTGGCCACTTCCGGGCCGATGCCATCCCCAGGGATCAAAGTCACACGATAGGCCACAGATGCTTCTCCTCGCAGTGTTAACGACAGCGCAAAAACTCCGTCCTGCCGGCGTGAGAGGATCCCTCCACCAGACAGGTTAGAGAACCGGGAACCCTTGAGCTTAAATGACTATAGAACAGGTTGAGACTGAAAATGCTGCGTCTGCTACCTCAGAAAAGGGGGGGCTAGCCGCAAGATCGGGGACTCGGCGGCAGAGGGACTCGCAGCTCTACAACTGTGCCACTGCCAAAGCGGCGATTACGCCAAGCAATGCTTGCCCCGATCAACTCGGCTCGGTAGCGCATGTTGAGCAACCCGTGTCCATGGCCAGACGGCTGGGCGGGATCCACCCCACTCTTGGACGCCGGCATACCGCAGCCATCGTCGATGATCTTCAGCTCCAAGTGGGTGTAGGGAGCCTGAGGGTTGATAGAGGAACCGGCGTCCTGTTGAACCTTGGGCTGAATGATGAGATCGATGCGCCGTGCCCCCGCGTGTTTGACAATCAGAAAGCTGGCTTCCAGAGGTGTCCGGCTCAGCAGAGCCAAAGCCCCCAGCCGCTCCTCCCCCCGGTTAATCGGGTAGGCAACAAAGCCTCGCAAGCCATTGGCCTTCACCCACTCCGGGGCGGGCATCCAGGCTTCTTGGGCGGGATTGTTGCTCAAAAGCGGCAGCCCCTCCTGGGCCACCCGTCCCAAAGGGCTGTCGTCAGGGTAGATCCGCTGAATTTGGTCGTGAGCAGGACTGAGCAGGCCGGCATGGGCCACCGACTGAAAACATCCTTCCTGCGGGTCGAAAAACCAAAGGCGAGCTGAGGCTGCACCCAGACGATCCACCATCTGCCGTACCAAGGTCTGGGCCAGCTTGAGCACACACTGCTCCAGCTCCCCCATCTCTACAGAGTCCGAAGAGGATGGGGAAGATAACTGAGAAGAGAGCAGCACCAGTTCTTGGACAATTTGGTTTGCAGCCTGTAGCTGGCGTGACAGCATGGGATCCCGATTGCGGCAGCGGTGCGGAGCACTTTCAACAGAGGCAACCGAAGGCATGACAGCAAGAGATGGGCTTCCATCAACAAGGAACCAACTTCTGCACAGCCTCTAACCGCCCCAAAGCCCAGCCCCGCCGCTGGAGAAGGGCAAAAGATTCCAGCAAATCCGGCCCCTGCAGATCCCCTGTCAGGGCGGCCCGCAAACTCTTCATCAGCAGGCCCTTTTTCATGTTCTGGCCCTTGGCCACCTGATCCACCAGCGGTTTTAAGCTGTCCGCCGAAACCTGGGGCAGCTCGGCAGCAGCCAGCGTGGCAGCCATAGCAGCCATAGCCTCTGCCACCCCAGGCAGGCGCAACTGTTCCAGAGCTGGCAACGTGTAGCTGAGGGGCTCCTGAAACAAAAAGCGGCTGAGCGGAGGAGCTTCTGCCAGGCGGTCGATGCCATCGGCAATCAGGCGGGCCACATCTTCTAACCAGGTGGGATCCGGCACCTCGGAAAGGTCAAACCCTGCCGCCTGCCAAAAGGGGGTGAGCCGTTCTACCAGTTCTGGCGGAGAAAGCCGCTTGATGTACTGGCTGTTGATCCAGTTGAGCTTGTCCCAGTCAAAGCGGGCAGCCGCACGGTTAACCCGGTCAAAGTCGAACAGCGCAGCCGCCTTTTCCAAAGAGAAAAGCTCTTCCCCATCCGGGGGCGACCAACTGAGCAAAGCCAAATAGTTCTTGAGAGCTTCCGGCAAAAAGCCCAGTTGCTGGAACTCTGCTACCGAAGTTGCCCCATCCCGTTTGGAGAGCTTTTTCCCCTCCGGGTTCAGGATTAGCGGAGAATGGGCAAACTGGGGAGGTTCGTGGCCAAGAGCACGGTAGAGCAAAATCTGCTTGGGGGTATTGCCGATGTGATCTTCGCCGCGAATCACATGGGTGATGCCCATGTCGATGTCATCCACCACCACCGCCAAGTTGTAGAGAGGGTAGCCATCCGCTCGGGCAATGACCATGTCTCCTCCCAAATCCTGGGTGTTCCAGGTAATGGGGCCGCGGATGAGATCCACCCAAGACACCTCTAGGGGCTCCTCGATTTTGAAGCGGATCACTGGCTGCCGCCCCTCGGCTTCGTAGGCTCGTCGCTGGGCTTCGGTGAGAAAGCGGTGGCGGTTGTCGTAGCGGGGGGCTTTGCCGGCAGCCTTCTGGGCAGCGCGCATCTCCTCCAGCTCTGCCTCGCTGACGTAGCAGCGGTAGGCCAGCCCTTGATCTAGAAGCTGCTGCACCACTGCTTGGTAGCGCTCGATGCGCTTGGACTGGTAGACCGGCCCTTCGTCCCAGTCTAGGCCCAACCAGGCCAGGCCCGCCAAAATGTTGCGGGTGTAGCGGGGCAAAGAGCGGTCGCGGTCGGTGTCCTCAATGCGCAAAATGAACCGGCCACCGTGGCGACGGGCATACAGCCAGTTGAACACTGCCGTCCGGGCGGTGCCGATGTGCAGATTTCCAGTTGGACTGGGGGCAATGCGAACACAAACACTCACAGGTCTAAGGATCCCAAGCAGAGTATCCCGATCCTAGTCGGCGGCGAGATCCTTTGTCATGTTGGCCCTCCATTGGGTTGCAGGCGGTTGCCAATCGAGGCATTTCGAGTAGAATCCGCCTTAGCTGCCGGTCAAAAGGTAGGCTTCATGGGGATCCAAGTCAATGAGCAACGTTCAAACCCCGCTTTTTTCCGGTGTTGAGGAAAAGCTGTAGCGCAGGAGGAATCCCAGCACATGCGTCTGACTTTGGCCATTCTTCTGGGTTGTCTGTCCGCCGGGATCCCGATTGGATCCGCCTTGGCCCAAATTGCCTATCCTTCCTATCCGGTGGGAGATGCCCTGGATAGGATCCTGTTGGATACAGGCAGGAATGTGGATCCGGTCATTTTCCCTGAGGAGGTGGTGCGCTCCCAGGCCCGGCAGACCACCGCCTTCTTCACCACGCTGCTGAACCAACGCACCAACATCCCACCCCTGCGCTCGCTAGATTTGCCCAGTCCCTATCAGGCTTCGGTTCGTACCCAGGCCGGGTACTACCGCGTGACCCAGACAGAGCCCGTTTTGGATTTTGAAATCTTGCGCTAGGCAGGGCAGGTATTCGGGGCCTGTTCCAGCGCCGGCCTGTTGCTGTTGCCAAAACGTTGTGTATGAAGCTCCGTTCTACTGCTGCGCGGAAGAAAGCTAGCTAGGGCGGTGGTTGTGCCCTGGTCGGCGTGGCGGAAAGGGCAGTGACTGCCTGGCGGTTGCCTTAAAGCTGTTCACCCAGGAGGGCATGGTTTTTCTCAGCGAAACAGCTCCCTGGAGAGGCGCTCCGCCGGCGCAATCGGACAAGAGGGAACTGGGGAAAGTTGTGTTTGTGAGAGCCTTCATCCTATGGCCCGCTCGCGCGGACGGTAACTGCCTCTCCGGTCAGCGAAAAAGCTCGCGTGGCGGTAATGCGCACCGGCACCAGGGATCCCTGCAGTTCCTCCGGATCCCCTTCAAAGAACACCAAGCGATTGCCGCGGGTACGCCCCATCGCCTGGCGGGGGTTTTTCGGGTTGGGGCCTTCCACCAGCACCTCTTGCACCTGGCCTAAGAGTCGGGCGCTGCGGGCGGCGGCCACCTCGGCCACCAGTCGGTTCAGCCGTTGCAGGCGGTCGCTTTTTTCCTCTTCAGGCACCTGGTCGGGCCACTCGGCGGCAGGGGTGCCGGGACGGGGGGAGTAGGCAGCAGTGTTCACTTGGTCAAAGCCAATGTCCTGCACCAGTTGCAGGGTTTCTTGGAACTGAGCTTCGGTCTCTCCCGGGAAGCCGACAATGGCATCGGCGCTGATGGCGGCTTCGGGCATGTATTGGCGGATGAGCTGGATAATCTGGCGATAGCGCTCGTGGGTGTAGCCGCGCCGCATCCGCTTGAGCACTTCGTTGCTGCCCGCCTGGAAGGGAATGTGGAAGTGCTCGCAGACTTTGGGCAGCTCGGCGCAGGTGGTGATCAGCTCCTCGGTAAAGTAGCGCGGGTGGCTGGTGGCAAAGCGGATCCGTTCAATACCTTCCACCGAATGGACGAAGCGCAACAAGCTGGCCAGGTTGGTTTTGGGATCCAGATCCCGTCCGTAGGCATCGATGTTCTGCCCCAGCAACGTCACCTCTCGATAGCCTGCTCTGGCCACGTCTTCGATTTCGGCGCGGATGGCCTGGGGCTGGCGGGACTGCTCTTGCCCTCGCACCCGCGGCACGATGCAGTAGGTGCAGCGCTCGTTGCAACCGTAGATAACGTTGATCCAAGCAGTGACCTGGCTGTCGCGACGGGGCTTGGTGATGTCTTCTGGGATCTCAACCGGATCGGTGGCCACCACCTGGTTTCCGGCTTCCACCTGCGCCAGCAAATCCCCAAGGCGGTTCACGTACTGGGGGCCCATGACCAGATCCAGCTCAGGGACGCGGCGCAACAATTTTTCCCCTTCCTGCTGGGCCACACAGCCGGCCACAATGAGCTTGATGGCCGGGTTTTTGCGCTTGCGCTGCGCCTGGATGCCCAGGTAGGAATAGACCTTTTGCTCAGCATTGTCGCGGATGGTGCAGGTGTTGTAGAGAACTAAGTCCGCCTGCAACTCATCTTCGGTGGCCACATACCCCAGGGACTCCAGGATCCCGGCCATGCGCTCGGTATCGGCGCGGTTCATTTGGCAGCCGAAGGTGATGGTGTAATAGGTGGGAGCAGCCATGGGAAGTAACAGCACAAAGAACCACCATCTTCGAGCTTAGCGGATCCTTAAAATGGCTGAGGGGTTTGAGACTGCAACGGTTAGTCTAGATAAAAGTTCCTACACCGGCAAAGGCTCATGTTGCCCAAGCATCGTCCCAAGCAACTGTCGCTGGGCCCTCTGGAGTCGGAAATCTTGGACATCCTCTGGGATCTGGGCAGTGCCAGCACCCGTCAAATCCACGAGCGCATCTTGGCCGATCCGGATCGGGAGCTGGCCTATGCCTCTGTGACTACAGTTTTGCAGCGCTTAAGCCAGAAGGGCTGGGTGAGCTGTGAGCGCCGCACCGATCCCCAAGGGCGGAATCTGCCCATGCTGTGGCGGCCTCGTCTTTCGCGTCAGGAAGCGGCCAGCCTCAGGGCCTTCACCCACCTGCAGCAGTTTTTGGCTGTAGGGGATCCCGATACGGTGGCAGCCTTTGCCGATAGCCTGGATCAGGCCAGTGTGTCCCAGTTGCAGGCGATTGCCGAACGGCTGCGGGCAGCCCGTCAAGCCAGGAGGGATCCGCGATGAGCCACTTGGGCATGTTATTGCTGGGCTTGGGCCTCAGTTGGCTGTGGCGAGCCCAGGTGCGCCTGGACAGGAGTGGGGGATGGGGCCGACGTTGGCAGCGGGCTTGGATCCACTTCTTGCTGCCCCCGCTGCTGTTGCTGACCACTGCTCTGGCCTTGGCCTGGATGGGGCCGTGGGGACAAATGGCCGGGGTGGGGGGCTGGTTCTGCTACGGCTGTGCCCTGCTGTTGCTGGCCGTGGCCGGCGGCGTGGCCTTGCACTGGATTTGGGAATACTGGCGCTCCTATCGACGTGCCCATCTGCAAGCTCTGGCCCAGGTGGATTTGCATGGCTCTCCGGCCTACGTGCTGGATTTGGAGATTCCTTTTGCTGCTCAAGTGGGGGTGTGGAATGCCCAGTTGGTGGTCAGCCGCGGCCTGCTGGAGCAGTTGGATGATGAGCACTTGCGGGCTGTAATCGCTCACGAAGAAGCCCATCGCCACTACCGCGACACCCTGTGGATGTTTGGGGTGGGCTGGCTGCGACGCCTCACCGGCTGGCTGCCCAACACCGAGGCCCTCTGGCAGGAATTGCTCACTCTGCGGGAACTGCGGGCGGATCGCTGGGCGGCCCAACGGGTGGATCCCTTGCTGTTGGGAGAGGCCCTGCTGCAGGTGGTGGGCTATGGCGTGGTGGAGCAACCGGCGGCGGCCTGGGTTGGCTTTGCAATGGCCGTGAGTTCAGACTCAGGGCAACGGCTGCAGGAGCGTATCGATGCCCTGCTGCAGCAGGCAGAGTCAGGGCCCGTCGATCCCCTACCCCATTCTTCTTCCATTCGGGGTTGGGCCTGGTTGGGGTTGGCCCTGTTGCCTTTGCTGGCGATCCCGTTCCATACCTGAAGATTGACGGCGATTCCTCAACCAAATTGTCCTTGGGTTGGGGAAGCGAGCTTGAAAAAAAACTACCAGTTGACGCCCAAAGCCTGAGATCTGCTTTGCAAGCAGAATGGGATACTCTAGGTCAGGTTTTCTGAACTTCTAGGGACTTACGGCGGTGCAAACCAACTCTTCCCTTTCTGAGGCGACCGGGTCGGCGTGTGATCCCCTTACGCGGGCGCAGATCCTCATCGAGGCTTTACCCTACATTCAGCAGTACCAGGGCCGTGTTATTGTCATCAAATACGGCGGCGCAGCCATGGTGCACCAAGAGCGACGGGCCGAGGTGCTCCGAGACATCGTCTTTCTGGCCTGTGTGGGGATCCGCCCGGTGTTGGTGCATGGGGGGGGGCCGGAGATCAACAGTTGGCTACAAAAACTGGACATTCCCTTCAAGTTTGTGGATGGCTTGCGGGTTACCGATGCCGCCACCATGGAAGTAGTGGAGATGGTGTTGGTGGGCAAGGTTAATAAGCAGATCGTCCAGCTCATCAGCTTGGCCGGCGGATCGGCGGTGGGGCTGTGCGGGCGAGATGGCAACTTGATCAAGGCGCGATCCCAGGGCCGGGCAGAGATCGGCTTTGTTGGGGAAGTGAGCAGCATCAACCCCCAGTTGCTGCAAACCCTGTTGGAAGGTGGACAGATTCCGGTGATCTCCAGCGTGGCTGCCGATGAGACAGGCCAAGCCTACAACATCAACGCCGATACGGTGGCGGGAGAACTGGCGGCCTCTCTGGGGGCAGAAAAGCTGATTTTGCTCACCGACACCCCTGGCATTCTCCGGGATCCCCAGGATCCCAGCTCTCTGATTACGTTGCTGGATATCGAGACGGCTCGCCAGTTGATCCAAGCCGGTGTCGTCAAGGGCGGCATGATCCCGAAGGTGCAGTGTTGCATTCGCGCCTTGGCACAAGGGGTACGGGCAGCCCACATTCTGGATGGGGGATCCCCTCATTCCCTATTGCTGGAGCTGCTGACCGATGCCGGGGTGGGCACCAAGCTGGTTCCTTCTCAATTTGCCGCCCAGTTGGAAGGACTGAACAACGGATCCCGCTAAGCTTCCTTGATAAAGCGAAGAATCTCCCGCACATGGCCGAGAAACTGGCTATCCACACTGAGCTGAGCCACAGCTTGGTGGGTCTCCTGGCGCAATTGCCTGTGCTCCAGCTCGTTGCTGGCCCGGAACTGTTCCAGTTGGGCTTTGAGCGCGGCCAGCTCCTGCCGCAGGTAGCGCCGGGTTTCTTCCTCCTGTTGGGCCCAAGAACCGGGCTTGCCGGGATCCCATTGCTCCTGCAACTGCTCGACTTGGCGCTGCAACTGCTCTAGTCGTTCCGCCAGCTCGAGGGCATCTTCGCGAGGGATGCGGATTTGCCCTTGCAACTGGGCCAAGCGGTCGGCCAAATACTCGTAGCCCCGGATGGCCGGGCGCAGAGCCGTTAACAACACCGCAGCCACGGCGCTGGGGTAGCCAATGGGGGTGACTTGCCCAACGGCCAAGCCATAGAAAGCTAGAGCCGACAGCCCATGCAGGGCAATGGCCACGCGCAACGACCAGCGGCTGAGCTTTTGTAGGAAAGCCAAGGTTGAATCTTCCACCGGGATCCCTCGTTCCTGAGACACAACCGCCTCCTGCTGAACGGCCTTGGCCTGAAAGTAGAGGTTCCAGGGAAGGGTGACGATCACCACCAGCCACCAAAAGCTGGCGATCCCAATGGCCCAGTCGGCCAGCTCCCCAATGGGTAGCCCAAAAGCCCGCAGCAGGACAAACAGGATCCCACCGCCAATCAACAACAGCAGCCCCGCCACCCAAACTGGGAAAAAGATTTTCGAGTAAGACACGGAGTAAGAGGTTGAGTAAGACATTGCCGGTTTCTCCTCATCAAGCTGCCTACAGCCTGCCCGAACCGAGCGGCCAGAAGCTCCTGAAGCGGCCAGTTTTCCGTCCGTCCCAGAGCCATTAGGGGTGCAGCTATAGCCATTCCCAATGGCGAGGAAACCCTTGCGGATCCCAAACTCCCTCTCCCTCAGGGAGAGCGCTTAGAGTAGATCAGTGCTCTCTATGAGTTGTCTTTGTTGTTCTCGGGTGTAAGCCTGTGAGCCTTGCCGCCTCTCCCCCCGATACCGATTTAAGTAGGGATCCCCGCCCGCGGCGAGAAAGCGATTGGCGGCTGCTGCGGCTGCTCTGGCCCTACGCCCGTCGGCACCTCAGGCTGGTGTTGGCGGCCTTGGCCTTTCTGCCCCCTTTGGCCTTAGCGGATGCGGTGCAGCCCTTGATTCTGCAGCGGGCTCTGGATGGCCCCATTGCCCGAGCGCTGGAACAGGGTGAGGCCGGGATCCTCTCCGACCTTTGGCCCTATGTGGGGCTGTTGATCCTAACGGTACTGGTTCGCTGGCTCTTCCAAGCCCTGGAAGGGTATGTCAGCCAAAAGCTGGGGCAGTTGATGACCCGCGACATCCGCGACGATCTCTTCGCCCACATTCTGGCCTTGCCGGCTCAGTTTTTCGACCGCACCCCGGTGGGCAAGCTGATCACCCGCATCACCAGCGACGTGGAAGCCTTGGGGGATGTCTTTTCCACCGGTGCCGTCGGCATTGTCAGCGACCTGTTTACTCTGGGGGTGATCGCGGTGGTCATGCTCAGCCAACGCTGGGATCTGGGCTTGCTGCTAATCCTCATCGTCCTGCCCATCAGCGCTGTTGTCCTCGAGTTGCAGCGCCGCTTTCGGGATGCCAACTTTCGCGTGCGCGAAGAACTCTCCAAGCTGAACTCCTGGATCCAGGAGAACATCTTGGGCATTACCGTGGTGCAACTGTTTCGGCGGGAGCGGCTCAATAGCGAGATTTTTCAAACCATGAACCGCCGCTACATCCGGGAAGTGGATCAAACCATCCTTTATGATTCTGCCCTTTCTGCCGTTTTGGAGTGGGTGTCTTGGCTGGCCGTGGCGGCTTTGCTCTGGGTGGGCGGGCAGCAGGTGATGTCAGCCGGTAGGGGCTCAGTTGGAGGGGGATGGACGGGATCCCTGCCCCTGCCCAGGGAACCCCTCACCTTTGGCAGCCTCTACGCCTTTATTCTCTTTTCGCAACGGTTTTTCAACCCGCTGCGGCAGTTGGCCGAAAAGTTCACCGCCCTGCAGGCGGGGTTCACCGCCGTCGAGCGCATCGATGCCATCCTCAGCCTGCCGGTCGCCATCCGGGATCCCGCTCAGCCCCGCCACTTGCCCCCCAATGCCAGAGGAGAGGTGCAGTTCGAGCACGTCTGGTTTGCCTACAACCCCGGGGAGTGGGTGCTCAAAGACCTCACCTTCACCATCCGCCCCGGAGAAAAAGTGGCCCTGGTGGGGCCCACGGGAGCCGGGAAAAGCTCCATCATTCGCTTGCTCTGCCGTCTCTACGACGTAACCCAGGGATCTATTCGCATTGACGGCGTTGATATTCGGGATCTCCCCCAGGCTGAGCTGCACCGCCACCTAGGGGTAATCCTGCAGGATGGATTTTTGTTTTCCGGGGATATCCAGCAAAACATCACCCTAGGAGAGAAGGCAGATCTAGCGGCAGTGGAGCAGGTCGCCCGCCAACTCAACCTGCATGACTTCCTCCGCAATTTGCCCCAAGGCTACGCCACCCCTGTGCGAGAGCGGGGCAGCAACCTCTCCAGCGGCCAGAAACAGCTTATCAGCTTTGTGCGGGCCATGTGGCGGGATCCCAAAATCTTGGTTTTGGACGAAGCCACCGCCAGCCTGGATGTGGGCACCGAAGCCCTCCTGCAATCCGCTCTAGACACCCTGCTGCGGGATCGCACCGCCCTGATCATCGCCCACCGCCTTTCCACCATCCGCGATGTGGATCGCATCTTGGTTCTGCAGCGGGGGGAACTCAAAGAGCAGGGATCCCATGCCGAGCTCATGGCCCTCAGCGGGCTCTATGCCAGCCTCTATCGGCTGCAAGATCTGGGCGGCTAGCAGGGTGCTTCTGCCCAACCGTCAGCGACTGGCGCCAAAGCGAGACCGAATTGCCTTTAGGGTGGTGAAGCTGGCATCCGCGAACGCGATGCGAGCCTTGCAGAGTAACAGATTGCCGTTATCCACGGCAGTGTCTCTCAAGCTGGCCAAACCATCGCTGGCCTGCACCAGGGCACGGCGGCCCCAGCTAGAGAAATTTTTGCTGAGGGTGTTGATCAAGCGTTCCATAGGGATTGGACATTCCGCTCCTTGTCTTCCACCTAGCCTACTCCCCCAGCCGCAGGTATCCACAGAGGGCCATCAAGAAAATTGTTTGTTACAGATTGTTAAAAACTTGCCGTCAAGCCGGCAGACTGGCTATGATAGGCCCCAAGTTTGGCAAGCAATTCAAAGAAAGCGGTTAGCCATGAATCATCGGCCAGAGGTAGTGGAAGGCACAGAGTCCAAGCAGAAGGTGACCCTGTATCTCTCACCTGAGCTGCACCGGAATCTGAAGATTCGGGCTGCCGTGGAGCGGGAGCCGATGTCGGCAGTGGCAGAGAAGGCCATTACCTTCTATCTGCTTCACCCAGAGGTCATTGAAGGGGTACAAGGTAGCGCCTATCGTGTCCATCAATGTCCCAAGTGTAGTCACCCATTTGTTATCCGCGATGGAGAGGTGGTTTCCCTGCACCAGACATCGGCTGCCGAAGCCATCCTTGAAGAGGTGGAGCCAGAATACTGGGGATCGGCTGCTGGCTCGGAAGAGCAACGGCAGGATGCTCTGGTACCCTGCTAGAACGCTCCCAAGCGGGCCCCCTTCAGGAACTTGAGCTGATAGGAGCAGACAGCAACACAGAAGGCTTCTAAAATCCTCTCAAAATCCATCCAACAAGGGCGTACTCCCAAGTGCAATCCAATACCTAGGCAACTCGAACCCCATTTTTCAACCGTTCTGGCGGCTCCTGAAATTTCCCCTCTGCAGTTGGTGTTTCCCATGCAAGAGCTAAGCATCCTCATTCAAGCTCAATACCCACTGCTGTACCTGCTGACTCCAGAGGAGGAACGGGCAGAAGCGGCTCTGGCAGCAATTGCCCGCACCCTTAAGCCTCAGCGTCGCCTATTCATTTGGACAGTTACCCACGGCATCGTCGAATACGGCAACCCCCGCAGCCTCACCCAGCACAACACCCAATCCCCCCAGCCCGCCATCCAGTGGGTAATGGAGCAAAAGGATCCCGCCATCTGCGTCTTCAAAGACCTACATGACTTCTTGGACAACACCGAGGTGAAGCGCTGGCTGCGGGATGCTATTGCCAGCCTGAAGGGATCCCACAAAACCATCCTGCTCATGTCGCCGGTGCAGGTGATCCCGGTCGAGCTGGAGAAAGACATTTGCGTAGTGGACTTCCCCCTGCCGGACATGGCCACATTGGAGCGCGCCCTCAACCGCCAGCTGGAGCAGATCCCGCGCTCCCTGCCTTTGGCTCCTGATACCCGCGAAAAGTTGCTCAAGGCGGCCCTGGGCCTAACGCAGGACGAGGCAGAAAAAGTCTACCGCAAGGCTGTGGTGATGCATGGTCGCCTCACCGAGGCAGAAGTAGACATCATCCTCTCTGAGAAGAAGCAACTGATCCGGCGCAACGGCATTCTCGAGTTTATCGAAGAGGACGAGACCATCGACGCCGTTGGCGGTCTGGAAGAGCTGAAGCGCTGGCTGCTGCAACGTTCTGAGGCCTTCACTGAGCGGGCCCGCGCCTATGGACTGCCCCAACCCAAGGGTATGCTGATCCTGGGCGTGCCTGGCTGCGGTAAGTCGCTGATCGCCAAGACCACTGCCCGTCTCTGGGGCCTGCCCCTGCTGCGTCTGGACATGGGCCGCGTTTATGATGGCTCCATGGTGGGCAAATCGGAAGCGAATCTGCGCAGTGCCCTGCGAACTGCTGAATCTCTCGCCCCTGCCATCCTTTTCATCGACGAGCTGGACAAAGCCTTTGCTGGATCAGCAGGCTCCAGCGATTCTGACGGGGGCACCTCTAGCCGCATCTTTGGCTCCTTCCTGACCTGGATGCAGGAGAAACGCTCGCCGGTTTTTGTCATGGCCACGGCCAACCGTGTGGATCGTCTGCCGGGTGAATTCTTGCGCAAGGGCCGTTTTGACGAAATCTTCTTCGTGGACTTGCCCAACATCAACGAGCGCATCGAGATCTTTCGGATCCACCTGAAGAAGCGGCGGCGCGACATCAGCCGCTTTGATCTGCGCCAGTTGGCCGCAGCCTGTGAAGGCTTCTCCGGCGCGGAGATCGAACAAGTTTTGATTGCTGCCATGTACGAAGCGTTTGCCCAGAACCGTGAGTTTACCCAGCTGGACATTCTGGCAGCAACGAAAGCAACTCAACCGCTATCTCGCACCATGACGGAGCAAGTGGTAGCGTTGAGGGAATGGGCCCAGCAGCGGGCTCGGCCTGCAGCGGCCTCTGTAGCCGAGTACCAGCGGCTGGAGTTCTAGGAGGAGGTGAGGATCCAAAGCTACCTTGACAGAAGCAGGGACGGCAGGGCCCAAACCTTCCCCAAAGAACAGTGCCCATTGTTTGTGTCGATGTTCCAACCCCTATACAAAGGAGAGAAACACCATGTCTCATTTTAGCACCCTGCGTACCAAAATCACTGACGGTCAAGTCCTGATCAACTCTCTGCGCGATCTCGGCTACACCGTTAAGCTGAACGCCGACGTGCGTGGCTACAACGGCCAGCGTGTTCGCGCTGACATCGTGGCTCAGTTGGAAGGCGACTACGATCTGGGCTGGTCGAAGAATCCCGACGGTTCCTACGACCTGATCGCCGATCTGTGGGGCGTGGCCAAGAAGCACAACCAAACCGAGTTGATCAACTCCATCAACCAAAAGTACGCCGTCAACAAGACCTTGGCCGAGGTGAAGCGTCCTGGCCTGAACAACGCCAACGTTAAAGTGGTGGTGCACTAAGCCGGATCCTGTCTCGCCATCGCTGCAGCGATCTACACCGACTAAGGCTAAGAGGGGCTGGGTTCAGCCCCTACTTTGTTGATTCGGTTTTTGTGTTGGATGAGCTGTGATCCAAAGGAGAAACCTAGGCTTCCGTGAGAGCGGCAATGCCGGGCAGCACCTTCCCTTCCAATAGCTCCAGGCTGGCTCCGCCACCGGTGGAGATATGGGTCATTTTGTCGGCCAGGCCCACTTTTTCCACGGCAGCCACCGAGTCTCCCCCGCCGATGATGGTGGTGGCTCCCGCTTGAGTGAGATCGGCCAGGGTGCGGGCGATGGCTTCTGTGCCCACGGCAAAGCGGTCAAACTCAAAGACGCCCATCGGCCCGTTCCAGACCACGGTTTGGCACCCCTGCAGGGCAGCCTGGAAGGCTTTGATCGATTCCGGGCCGATGTCCAAGCCCATCCAATCCTCGGGGATGGCGTGGATGGAAACGGTCTGGGCCTGGGCATCTTTGTCAAACCTATCGGCTACCACCACATCCACCGGCAGCAGCAGCTCCACCCCCCGCTCTTTGGCTTTTTCCATCAGGGAGCGGGCCAGATCCAGCTTGTCGGTTTCCACCAAAGACTTGCCGGTTTGGATCCCTTGGGCTTGGTAAAAGGTAAAGATCATGCCGCCGCCCAGCAGGAGCTTGTCCACTTTTTCCAGGAGCCGCTCAATGACGCCGATCTTAGTGGAGACTTTGGAGCCGCCGATGATGGCCGCCAAGGGCCGCCGGGGATCCTCAATGGCGCCGGAGAGGAATTGCAGCTCCCTTTCCACCAGGTAGCCGGCCACAGCAGGCTGGAGATAGGCGGTGACGCCGGCAGTGGAGGCGTGGGCGCGGTGGGCGCTGCCAAAGGCGTCGTTGACGAACAGGTCGGCCAGTGAGGCCAGCTTGCGGGCAAATTCCGGGTCGTTGTCCTCCTCTTCTGGGTAGAAGCGGACGTTTTCCAGCAGGGCCACCTGGCCGTTTTCCAGGCGGTTCACTACCGCCTCGGCCTCAGGGCCGATGCAGTCGGGGGCAAAGGCAACCGGCTGGCCCAGCAACTGAGAAAGACGGGTGGCTACGGGGGCCAGGCTATTGCCCTCGCGGGCGACCTTAACCGCGCCTGTCTCTTTGTCCTTCTTGACGGGGCGGCCCAGGTGGCTGGTGAGGATCACTTTGGCGCCTGCCTGGGTGAGGGCCTGGATGGTGGGCAGGGAGGCGCGAATGCGGGTGTCGTCGGTGATGTTGCCCTGGGGATCCAACGGGACGTTGAAGTCGGCGCGCACCAGCACGCGCTTGCCGTTTAAATCAAAGCCAGATGACAGCAGGGATCCCAGTGTTTGTTTGGCCATCGTTGTTTTCCCCCGGACTGCAGAAAATCTTTATTTTTTCTTCCGTATGTATCCTACCAGCGATTGGGATCCCGGCAGTGAGACAGATGGGCTTCGGGATCCCCTTGTTCCGCTGCTTTTGCTGGGTCGGCCTTCCGTCTGCCCCTTGGCCCCGGCAATTGTAACGGTTTGCAAATAGAATAAAAATGTTGCTTTGTCGTTACCCTCATGCGTGTTGCCATTGCTGGTGGCGGGCTGGCCGGGCTGGCCTGTGCCAAGTATCTCTGCGATGCCGGGCATCAACCGCTCCTCTTTGAGCGGCGGGATGTTTTGGGTGGCCTGGTGGCTGCCTGGAAAGATGCCGACGGCGACTGGATCGAGACGGGGCTGCACAACTTTTTTGGCGCCTACCCCAACACGTTGCAGCTGTTCCGGGAGCTGGGCATCTCCGATCGCCTGCAGTGGAAGGAACACAGCTTGATTTTCAACCAGCCGGACAAGCCGGGCACCTATTCCCGCTTTGACCTGCCGGATATTCCCGCTCCTTTCAACGCCATTGTCGGCATCTTGCGCAACAACGACATGCTCACCTGGGGGGAAAAGGTGAAGTTTGCCCTGGGGCTGGTGCCGGCCATGATTCGCGGCCAGCGCTATGTGGAGCAGATGGATCGCTATAGCCTCTTGGAATGGCTGCGGCGGCAGGGTATTGACGAGCGGGTCAACACCGATATTTTCATTGCCGTCTCCAAGGCCCTGGCCTTCATCAACCCGGAGGAGATCTCGGCCATGGTGCCCCTGACGGCCTTGAACCGCTTTTTGCAGCAAAAAGATGGCTCTAGGATTGCCTACCTAGACGGCGCTCCCCCAGAGCGGCTCTGCCAGCCGATGGTGGACTACATTGTCGCCCGTGGGGGGGAAGTGCATTTGAAGGCGGCGTTGCAGGACATTCGTCTCAACCTCGATAACAGCGTGGCCGGGTTTTGCTTAGCCACCCCCTCTGGGCCGGTGGAGGTGACTGCCGATGCCTATGTCTCGGCCCTTTCGGTGGACGCGCTCAAGGAGCTGCTGCCGGCGCAGTGGTGGGGGATCCCCTTTTTCCAAAAGCTGCGTGAACTGGAGGGGGTGCCAGTAATTAGCCTGCAGATCTGGTTTGACCGCAAGATTACTCACATCGATCACTCCTTGTTTTCCCGCTCGCCGCTATTGAGCGTGTATGCCGACATGAGCAACACCTGCCGGGCCTATGCCGATCCGGAGCGGTCCATGTTGGAGCTGGTGCTGGCTCCGGCTGCCGAGTGGATTGATCGCGGCGATGAGGAGATCTTTGCCGCCACGCTGGAGGAACTGAAAAAACTCTTTCCCCAGCACCTTACCGGCCCCAACCCCGCCCGCGTGCGCAAGTGGGTGGTGGTGAAAACGCCGCGCTCGGTCTACAAGGCTACCCCTGGCAGACAGCAGTATCGCCCCACTCAAGTTACCCCTATTCCCAACTTCTTCTTGGCGGGCAGCTACACCCTACAGCCCTTCCTGGGCAGCATGGAGGGGGCCATCCTCTCCGGCAAGTGGGCGGCGGAGGCCATCAACAAGGGGATCCCATTTCAACGCGCTTCTGTCTCGGCCTCAACTCTGGCAGCTGCGGGGGTCTAGCTCTCCGCCGTCCGCCTCCTATGCCTTTTGAATCTTTCTTTTCCCCACAACCTCTTCTAGGCTATCCGCGGCGTCCGCTTTCCCGTAGTGTTGATATGTGCCCTCGCCGTTCCTCTTCCTTCTCTATCCTGGCCCTGTGCTCCTGGAGATAGCCAGATGAGTCCGCTTGAGCAATCTTTTGCCCTCTGTCGCCAGATTACGGCCAAGCACGCTAAGACTTTCTACCTGGGATCCCTGCTCTTGCCCCAGTCCAAACGGCGGGCCATCTGGGCCATCTACGCTTGGCTGCGGCAAACCGATGAGTTGCTGGATGGACTGGAAGCCAGCCAGGCAGAGGTGGAGGTCACCCGCAGCAAGCTGGAGCAGTGGGGATCCCATCTGGAGTCGCTCTTCCAGGGAGGCGAGCCGCAAGTCCCCACGGACCTCGCTTTGATCCACACCATCCGCACCTACCGCCTTTCCATCGAGCCGTTTCGCGAGATGCTGCGGGGGCAGAGCATGGACTTGGATACGCGGCGCTACGCCACCTGGGAGGATCTGCGGGTCTACTGCTACCGCGTGGCTGGGGTGGTGGGGCTGATGTGCTCGGAGATCATGGGATTTGTGCCGGGCCGGGATGGCCGCGAGGAGGCGGTGGCGCTGGGGATCGCCATGCAACTAACCAACATCTTGCGGGATGTGGGAGAGGACGCCCGCCGCGGGCGGATCTACATCCCCCTGGAAGATCTGCGCCGCTTCAACTACTCCGAGCGGGACCTGTTTAACTATGTTATTGACGAGCGCTGGATGGCTTTGATGGACTATGAGATCCGGCGGGCTAGAGAGCTCTATGCCCAAGCGGAACGGGGGATCCCTACCCTGCAGCCGGACTCCCGCTGGCCGGTAGCCGCTTCCTTGATGCTCTACCGGCAGATTCTCAACGCCATCGAGCGCAACCACTACCAGGTTTTTCGCACCCGCGCTTACGTGTCCACTCTCAGCAAGGCATTGGCGCTGCCGGTGGCTTGGTGGCGTTCCAACTACTACGGCTATTAGCCAACGGTGCCCAACCGGAGTGGTGGCAGAAAATCGGACACAAGACGGCAAGCCCAAAACCCGTGAACGGCGAGGAAAACGTATGGTGAACCGTGCCCTGACCCTACCCTATCAGCGAATCTGGGAAGACAGTTTAACCATCTTCTGGCGCGACTGGCTGGATCTGCGGGGGCGAGTTTGGCAGGTGGTGGCCTCGGGGCTGGTGGCTCCCCTCATCTACATTGTTGCCTTTGGGGTGGGCCTAGGGGGATCCCTGCGGGCCGAAGCTTTGGCCGAGGTGGCCGGATCCACGGCGGCAGGTTCTTATTTGCGCTTTATTTTGCCGGGGATGGTGGCTCTTTCAGCCATGACCATCAGCTTTGCCGGCACCACCTTCTCCATTTGTGGATCGCGGCTATTTACCAAGAGCTTTGAAGAGCTGCTGCTGTTGCCGGTGCACCCCTTGTCTTTGCATCTGGGCAAGGTGCTGGCGGGCATTGCCCGCGGCCTGCTGACGGCCTTGGGGGTGTTGGCGGTGGGGGTGCTGGGTACGGGGGCCTGGGGCCTGCTTCACCCCTTGTCGCTGTTGGTTCTACTTTTGGATTGCGCCGTCTTTGCCGGCATTGGGGTAATTGCTGGCTTGAAGGTGCCCAGCCTGGAGAGTGTGGGCGTGCTAACCAACTTTTTGATTACGCCCATGTCTTTTCTGGGGGCCACCTTTTTCGATCCCGCCCAGTTGCCGACCTACCTGCAGGTGCTGGTCTATTGCCTGCCCCTTTCCTACGCCAGCATTGGCATGCGGGCAGCCGCCTACCAGCCGCTTGCGGAGTTTCCCTGGTACACGGTGGGAGTTTTGGGCGGCTTGGCGGTAATCCTGGCTTTTGTGGGAGCTTATCTGTTTTCCCACCAGCAGGACTAGCTGCCCTTGCCAAATACTTCTGGGTAGCGAGCCAGCTGCTCTTGCAAATCTTGGTTGTAGCGCAGAACAAGCACGCGGTAGCCCCGTCCCTGCAGCTGCGAGCGCAGTTGGCGATCCCGTTCCGCTTGGGCAGGCTGGTCGTGGACTGGGCCATCGCAGAAGATGCAGATGTTGGGGCTGTAGAAGAAGTCAACGACGCAGTCGGGATCGGCAATGGCTTTCTGGGCATCCTCAGGCAGCCGATACCCTCCTGCTGCCAGCGTTTCGAGAAAGCGGCGCTCCAGTTCAGAGCGAGGGTCCAGGAGCTGGCGCAGCCACTCCAGGTGCTCTTGGCGGGAGCGACCCAGGGAGCGCAGCTCGGTGCGGCTGTTGACCAGCAGGCCCAAAAGATCCCGGATCTGATAGCGGTCAAGCTGCAGCGCTTCCCGTTGGTTGGCATAGCTGAGCAGGCATTCGTAGCAGGCTGCTCGGCATTCGGGCCGCAGGTCTTGGATCCCGGCCTCTGAAAGCTGGAAGTGACAGATCTCCAGCGCCACTTGGGCCACTTCCGCTAGAGCCTGGGGCTCTTCCACCAGGCGCCGCAGGACGCCAGCGCCCCCTTCTGCTGTTTCGTAGAAGAGCATGGCCTGATGGGATCCCTGGCCGATGCACTCGGCGGCCAGCTCTGTCTCTTCTAGCTCAAAGGTCTCTTCGATCCCTCGCTTGAGGGCATAGCGCAGGGTGGTCTCCAGGGCCTGCGGATTCTCCACCCCTGGCTGAACTAGGCGCACCAGCAACAGGTTTTGGGTACTGCGCACCGCCAGGCGAATGGACTGCAGGGGGACTGGGTTGGACGAGCCTGCCCTGTTCCGCTCAAGCTGATCTCGCGAGGGAACTTCCCCATTTTCAAAGTTGACCAAAAAGCCGCGCCCTCCACTTCCCCGCCAGCCGTGGTTGATGCGTAGCAGGGTGGCCGCCGGGGCATAGCGCAACTGCAGCAGGGGAGTTTGTCCGCTCAGCACATCAGCTTCTTGGACGCGGTAGCCAGAGCTTTCGGGAGCAAACTGGAAGAAGGTCTGCAGCTCGTAGCCTTGCCGCCGCCGCTCCTCTTCGTCAGCTGTGATGCGATTCCGCCGCCGCATGCGCACATTGGGCATTTCCAGAAGCTGGGTAAAGAGGCTGTTTTGCCCATCGAACTGGGTGCCGCAGACGGGGCAGCAATCCAGGTGGGGATCGGCAAAGGCCCCACAGCTAAAACAGAGCTTGTGGCTACTTTTGCGCTCCTCCAGGCCGCCGGGCGGAGCCTGAAACGCCACTGCTTCCCACTGGCAGCCCTCATGGTAGAGGAAGTTGTGGGGAGCAAACTCGCGGATAGCCAAAAAGCGAGGCCGGGCGATGAACTCGCCCTCGCTGCCGCGGGGCACCCAGGCCCGCACCGGCAAGGCAGGGAAGTTGTAGCCGGGCAAGAAGCCTTCGCTAGCCAAATAGCGGTAGGGATAGAAGTCGCTTTCCTCCCGCTGGGTTCCAATCTGCAGCAGCAAGTTGCGCTGGCGCAGGGCTTCTTGCTGGCGGCGCTCGGCTTCCTGTTGGTCTTTCTTTTGGCGAGTCGTCTGGAGCTGGCGGTTAGCGGCTTCCAACTGCTGCGTGGCAGCCCGATAGAGCTCTCGCCAGCGATCGAAAGCTCGGTCAAAAGCCTGGGGTGCCTCTTCAATGACCTGCTGAAGCCAGCGCTCGCTAAACCAGCCGCTTTTATCTAGGAGTTGGCGATCGGCGGCCAGCAGCTTCTGCACCTGCTCCTTCACTTGTTGGCGGGCAGACTCCTCAAGTTGGATTTGCTGGGCCACTGTCTCCCTGAGGGGCAGCTCTTCCCGATCCGCGTCGATGACGGTTTCAATGGAATTGCCTAGGGGCAGGCGCACCTGAGCCAACCAAACGGCGTGGATGTGAGCGCGCAGCAGCGATTCGTTGGCTAGATCCAGGCGGGGAGGGCGCACGCGACCGGCCACCATCTCGGGGCGGCGGCGGAAGTAGTACTGGTCGTGGCTATTGAAAGCCCCGCAATAGGTGATGATGAGTCCCGGCTGCCCCTGGCGGCCTGCCCGACCGCTGCGCTGGGCGTAGTTGGCGGGTGTGGGGGGCACGTTGCGCAGATGCACCAGATCCAAATCGGCAATATCGACCCCCAGCTCCAGGGTGGGCGAGCACACCAAATAGGGAAGGCGTCGAGCTTGATCCTCCCCGCGAAAGCGCCTTTCTCGCTGCTCCCGCTCTCCTGGCCGAACCACCTGAGCCGTGTGCTCTCTGGCCTCCAGGGATCCCAGCCCTGCTGCCCCGGCCTGGTAGAGGCGCTGGAAAAAGAGATTAACGGGGCGGCGGGCAGAGGAGTAGCCGCTCTGCTCGGCCCGGCGGGAATACAGAGGATCTGGCGGCGGCGAGCCATCGCCCAGGCACCAGCGCAGACAGCCAGCGTTGAGCTGGTAGGCTTCCTGGCCATTCTCCGAGTGGCGCCGCAGCAGGTCGTAGCTAACTAGGAGAGAAAGCAGGGATCCCAGAAGCTCGTCGTAGGTTTCCCGGGTTAGCCCAAGGCGCTTGGCAAGAAAGCGTCCGAGGGCGCTGCGGGGGCCCAGGCTGAAAGTTGTTATGTCCTTTCCGTCGCAGCTTTGGCGGACAAAGCAGGTGGCCGTCCGCAGCTCGTCGTACTCTTCTAGGCCCCAAAACTCGTTGAGGTGTTGCTCGGCCCGTCGGCGCAGCGTTCTCTGGGACTCGGCTTTGAGCAGGCGCACATCGATGGCCAATTTGCGCCGAAACTGATCCAAAACAGCCCGCAGCAGGCGTTCCCGCTCCTCAACCTCGGCCTGGACAAACCAGGGGTGGAGAGGGGCCAGGGCCGAGCCTTGGCAAAGCTCCCTGAGGCTGCGGTATTCGATTTTCAACAAGCCCACCTGTTCCAGGTTGGGGTGGGTAACCCGCCAGCCGCGCCGCAGATCTTCATAGAGCCGGTATTCGGTTAGCTCGCTAAAGGTCTGCCACACTTCCTCGGCACTGGGCGAGTCGGGATCCAAATCGGGGTTTTGGGTAATGTCGGCAAGGCTCAAGCCTGAGGCCTGCACCACTGCCGGGGCTACCTCTGAGAAGTCCAGCTCTTTTTTCTCCTGCAGGGCAGCATAGAGCGAGGCCCGCAGAAGGGCCACATGCACAAAATCGTTGAAGTGGCCGGCCTGCAGGGAGGCGTCCTGGCGGTTGTCGGTAAAGGTGAGCAGCTTGCCGCGGGCTGCACCCGTCTGAGCGGCATGGCGCAGCAGAGAAGTGGCCAGAATGGTGGTGGCGCTGGAGCGGCCTTCGCTGGAGAGGGAAGCCAGCTTGGCGAACTCCCGCTCCCGCCCACTGTAGTACTCGCCGCAAGCTAGGCAAAGAGAAAAGGGCTGGGGCTGCCACCACAGCTTCTGGGCCTCTGCCTGAGGCACCTCGGAAAAGGAGCCGTCCGGGCGTACCCAAACTGCTTGGGGGACGCGCTTTTTCCAGTGGGGTTTGAGCCGGTTTTCAGGGGTGTACCAATCTTCCGGGATCTGCTCTGGCGACCACTCGTTGTCAATGGGATCCAAGCTGAGGTAGCCGGCCTGCTGGTCTTCGCCTTCCTCAACCTCTTCCCCCAGAGGATAGGGCAGGAAGTGAGTCTTTGACCTGAGGACGTGGTAGTAGTCCTGGCCACAGTGGCGGCAGAACTTGACGGGGAAAAACAGCTTTCCTTCCCCTGCTTGCACTTGTCCTTCCAGGGAAAACTGCCGCTTGTCCCGACTTTCCAGGGTGGCATAGAGGGTGCGGCCCTGGGAGATAAACTGGTGCAACTTCAAGGCCGGGCCGCGGCTAGAGCCCTCCCGCAGGCTGCTGGCGTGGGCCAGAAACTGGCGTAGGGACTCGGTGCAGCTCTCAGGGGTAGTGCTGGTCAGCTCTGCCAGTTGGGCGGCTACCTTGGAAAGCTTCCTGGGCACGCGGCGCCTGAAGCTGCCATCGGGACTTTGCTCCAGGCCCAGCTCATACTCTAGCCAGCGCATCAGGGGATGGCGGCGCAGGGTGGCCAGGTCTGTTGGCCAGGGCGGATCGAGGGCGTTCTTTAGCTCTGCTGGGGTGGGGGGGCCGCCTTCGCTGAAGGGAGCCAGGGTTTCTTCAATAACATCCTCCAGCTCAAAGCAATGGCCGAAAAAACGGCTGGCAAAGGCGGCTACAGTCTGGCGGCGCTCCTGGGCGTCGGCTTCTGGTCGGGAGATCATGGTGGCGCTGGTGCCAATATGCACCAAGTTCTTGGCCCCACAGCGTCCTTTTAGGCGGCGAACCAGCATGGCCACATCCGCCCCTTGCCGACCCCGGTAGGTGTGCAGCTCGTCAAAGACCAGAAAGCGCAGCCCTCCCATCTCGGGATTCAAAAACCGCTGATCTTCAGGACGAACCAGGAGGAGTTCTGCCATCACATAGTTGGTGAGCAGAATTTGAGGTGGATCCCGCCGTAGCTGGTCTCGTTCGTTTTCCGAAGTTTCCCCGGTGTATCTGGCAAAGCGCAGCGGAAAAGGGCGATGGTAGTTGCGCTCGTACCGCTCGCACAGGGCTTGCAAAGACTGGTATTGAGAGTTCACCAAGGCATTCATGGGGTAGACCACAATGGCCACCACCTGATGACGGGATCCCCCCTGGCGAATCCAGTTGTCAATGATGGGCAAGAAGTAGCAAAGGCTTTTGCCAGAGCCGGTGCCGCTGGTTACCACAAAGCTTTCCTCGGCCAAGGCTTTGGCGATGGCCTCCTCTTGGTGGCGGTAGAGACGAAAGGGTCTGCCGTCCTCAGAGCGGAAGATGCGGGCTGTTTCTTCAGTAATCCGCCCCGTTTCAGCCAACTCATCAACGGTTGGGCCGGCTACGTAGGCAGGGCTAAGCTGCACAAGCGGCTCTGGCCAGAGGTGGATCCCTTCCTCTAGAGCTTGATTCACAAAGGCTTGCGCCCGTTGGTCGCCAATGAGAAAAAAGGAGCGGACAAAATCGCGATAGTCGTCCAGAACAGTGGCGTGGAGATCAAAGATGGTGGACATCGAATCTGCCCTTAAGGCCCGCTTGGTTAGCTCAAGCCTAGCTTGAAGATGCCGCAAGTGGTGTTTGAAACCGCACCCACCAAGATCTACGGCCCGCTGAACGGCAAAAAGATATCTCCGAAGTGGGATCGGCAATGCGCCAGCTTCCCCCACACCTCCAGTACCCGCCGACGGCTGCAGCGTTCTCCGAATGCAGGAACCAGAATCCCTTGCCTTTAGGCAGGGGGTATGTCAAGAGAAAACTGGTCTGCAGAAGGCCACCTCTGCCTCATGGACGAATAACCCGCAATCCTAGATGCGCCTCGTAGCCATCGAAGTCACTGTCGTGGTGGAGGAGCGGAACATTGTTCTCAATGCACCAAGTGGCAATCAAACTGTCTATTGTTTTGCGCACCGTCACGCCTTTGCGACGCAACAAGCGAAAGTTCTGCGCACTTTTCACCGCCAGGGAGGGGTTAACCATTTGCACCTGATGCAATTTCACCAGAGCACAGCAAGCCTGCTCGAAATCGGCATCTTTGCGAAAGCCCTGCAAGACTTCTGCCAAAATCAGGTCGCCCACCAGGATAAGAGTTTGATCCAGGGCCCAATCCAGATAGTCGGTGTGAAGCGATGAAATGCCGTTGAAGTAATCAATCCAGATGGTGCTGTCCACCAGGATCATCCTCAGTCCTGCAGGCACGACAGGCGTTGCTGATGCAAATTGCCCTCCCATTTCAACTTGCCGCGTAAGTTGCGGATCTCAGCTTGCTCGTGTAGGCGAATCAGGACACGCAGCGCTTCGTGAATCACCTCGCGCTTGGTCTTGAGGCCGGTTACCTGGCGGGCACGCTCGATCAGGTCGTCATCCAGGACGATGTTGGTGCGCATGAGGAGCCACTTGTGTGTATAGAAATGCAGATCTATGTGTATTCTAAGCTTTTATTGAGTGCTGCGCCAGCTTCTCCCACGCCTCCAGTACCAGCCGCCGGGTGCGGTATTCGCCGTATTGACGTATCTCCTTCTCCTTCAGCACGCGAAAGGTTTCGCCGGGGAAGGTGCTAGCAGCAGCGCGGGTAGCGTAGCCAGCCGGGTCGAGCGGGTCTGCCACCTCTTCCCGCGGGTCGAGTATGTCTTCCAGTTCGCGTTCGGTGAGGTCTGCCGGGTCGAGGATGTAGCGCAGTTGCTTGCGGGTGAGGCCGTAGAGCCGGGCATAGTAGGCATCGAGTTCGGCGCGGAGCACGGCGCGGCGTTCCTCGTTCCAGGTGAACGGCGGGAAGGGGATGCCCTTCTGCGGGTTGGTTTCGATCTCCGGGTAAGCGCTGATCCAGGATGGCAGGCGCCATTCATGCCTGCCGACAGCAATACGGTTTGCATCCCACGCAGCATGGATGGCTGCCCGCAGCCCGTCATCAGCTTCGTTCCACACATCGTCGGCGAAGGGCTTGAGATCCGAGGCAGTATAGGTCAGTTCCAGTGCGCGCGGCACAATGAAGGCGAGATCGGCGGAGGTGTAGGCGGTGGGGGGAAGTGCGGCGACCTGCTCAAAGGTAGATTGCGGAATACTGGGTTGACTGAGGGACTGCCTCAAAAGGTAATCAAAAACCAGAGAATTATAGGTAGCACACAGAAGAGAGAGACCTGCGGCATCGGGACCCAGTGAGAGAATCCAACCATACGATGCCGGACCCCAGGGAATAATACTCGCAACGACAGTGCGCTCATTGGTATTGTTTGAAATACGCCTGTATCCCAGCAATCCTGTTACACAAGAGAGACGTAAGCGACCCATCCGTGTCTTGAAGTCATTTTGATCTACAAAGAATTGGGGTTCTACCAGAAAGCAAGCCTCCTGGAGTTGAGACAGGGATACGACTTGTAGATTACCCGAAGGTTGTGTGGCATACCGATGATTGAATTGAAACCCCAGCCTTCCTTCATACATCGGCAGGTAGATACTTCCATCCTTTATCAATCGATTCCCCACCAACCGATACCCCTGCTGCTCCAATTCTGCCCGTGTGCGGAAGAGGTGCGAGTCGTTGGACATGTGGAACATCGCCATGAAGCGCACGTCCCAAGGGTTTTCACCCGTGCGTTCGTTCACCAGTACCGGCACGCGCTGATAGATGGCGCGGGTCAGGTCGGCATCTTGCCGGGTACGGAAGACCGGCAGGGTGCGGGTGTTGGGGTTGATGCGGGCAATGTCGTCCGCTGTGAGGGTGAAAACGCGACGCGGGTCGCGCAGGTGATCGGCATGGGTGGCGAAGAAGGTGAAGGTAGTGGCGTCGGTCTGGGTACGGCTGCCAGTGAGGGTGAGCAGGCAGAATTTGTAACTGCGATGTACGCCGGGAAAGAGCGCTTCACGGTTTTCAAAATCGAACAGACTGGCCAGTTGTCCCTGTTCCACCAGATCGGCGAAGAAGAACTGGTTGGTCGCGTCGGTGGCAATGCCGGTGGGGACGATGATGCCCGCCCGCCCCCGGATATTGAGCAGGCTACGCACCCGTTCGGCAAAGACCGAGTAGGTGTTGATGTCGCCGCGCCCGGTGAGGGGATATTGACCACTGCCCCGTAAAAAGCGGCTGGTGCTTTCGGCGCCGTGCAGGGCACGCTGGTAGTCGTGCCAGAGGGCGGGGTTGGTCTTGGGTAGGTCGGCGATCAGCCGTTTGCGGGCGGCGGCATTCGGAGCCCGAGCAATGGCGGTATTGCGGCTGGCAAAGAACTCTTCTTCCTGCAATTTGATGCGCTCCCAGGGCGGGTTGCCGAGGATCACATCAAAGCCGCCACTTTCAAACACCTCCGGGAACTCCAGCGGCCAGTGGAAAAACCGGTTCTCGACGGCGAGGGCCTGAGCAGTGGCAAGGGCCTGGGAGGGGGTTCTCTCCTGCAGTCGATCAGCCACGGCTTGGGTGGTAATGGCCCTAGAGAAGTCAGGGATCAAGGGCTGGAAAAAAGCGGCTGTCCACAGGTTGCAGGCTTCCACTAGCTTTTGGTGTTGCGGGTCTTGGCAGTAGCGGCTGTAGAGCTGCTGCTTGCGGCTAACCTCTGCCGGGGAGTTGTCTGGAATGGCTTCTAGCTTCTGTCGCTCCTGGCTAAGCTCAGCTACCACCTGGTCAGTGTCAAAAGCAAGGGAAAGCTGCCCTGTTTGCAAACTCTGGCACTCGGTGCGATTGCGCTGCTTTAGCGAGCGGGCAGCCTCCTTGGAGTCAGCGCTAACCGGGGTAAAGGCTTCATCGGGGATGCCCTTTTCCAAAATCGCCAAATCCAAGACACCCACCAGCGAATCGCCGCACTTGATGTGGTGATCCAGGAAGGTGAGGGGCTTGCCGGCGCAGTGGGCCTCCAGCCACAGGGCCACGCGGCAGAGTTCCACCGCCAGCGGGTTTTTGTCCACGCCGTAGATGCAGTGCGCCACCACATCGCGGATGGCCTCGCGGACACGCTCGGGGGCGGGTTCCTCTTCGCCGGTGCGGATCTTTGCCAGTTCCTTGCCCAACCTGCGGGCGGCAGCAAGCAGGAAGTGACCGGATCCGCAGGCGGGATCACACACACGGATGGACAAAATCGCTTGCTCTTTTTCCTCAGGTGGGCGAGCGGCTTTCAGCCGTTCTTCGATCACTGGCTCCAGCGCCGAGCGGATGAGTTCGGCCACTAGCTCCGGCGGGGTGTAGTAGGAGCCTGTGCTCTTGCGCTCTGAGCCGTAGCTCAACTCAAAGCGAGGCGCCCCTTGCCCAGTTACAATCTGAGGCTGGTAGTCGAGCAAGCTTTCGTAGACGGATCCCAGTTCTTCTACATCCAGCGCCGCGTAGTTGACCCGCCGAAGGGGAGAGGTGGGGTTTTCTCGGTAGTAGGCTAGGTGCGAAAAGGCTTGCAGCAGATCCCGGTTGCTCAGGCTGCACTCATCCAGCTCCAGAGGGGCAAACAGCTCTCCGTTGAGAGGAGCAGCCCCCAGCAGCTCCGCCAGCTCCTCTTGGGAAAGCACCCTCCAGAGCACCCGCAAGCTGCACCAGAGATCCTCGTGTTCGTCTTGGGCACTTTGCCGATCCAAAAACCGCCGCAGCCGCGTCACGCTGTAGTGCTCGCGATAGAGCGCCGCGCTGCTCATCAACCCCCGCTCTTCGGAAACCAAGAGGAACAGGAACCGGTAGACCAAGCGCAGCAGTTGGCGGTAGAGCTCCCTGGGATCCGACAAGAGCCGCGCTCTCAGCCTCTGGTTCTTGGGATGGGCCAGGAACCCATTTGCCAGCAACCTGATGCACTCCTCAACCCCCTCCCGCAGCCGTTCCCGTACCCGGCCACCCTGCTCCAGGGCCTGTTGGTAGTACTTTTCCAGCAGACAATCCCCTGCTAGCTCTGCCGTTTGGGGCAAGCGGCTGCGGTGCAGCAGCCGAAAGAGGATGGCAAAGTCGTTAAACCGCTGCTCCTCTAGGATCTGCTTCAGGTCAAACTCCACATAGGCCTGCCGACGCACATAGGTGGAGTCCCGCAGGAGGCGCAGGGTCAATCCGTTGGTAACAATGCCCCAGAGGTGCTCGCTGCGGTTGAGATACTCCTGCAGCAGCGAGTGGGGTGCCAGGCGAGGCCGGCCAGAAGCCGGCACGCGGCCCAGCTCCTGGCGCGCGCCGACGATGTGCACCGGTGGCGCGTCTTCCGCCTCGCCCATGCGATGCGAGATGGGGAAGTTCATTCCGTCCACCTCGCAGGCGCGCGGTTGATAGCGCACCTCGATCCCCAGCAAACTGAAGAAGGGGATCGCCCAGGCATCGCGGGTGATGCTGGTGGCGAGATCGCTTTCGGGCAGGCGCTGCAGGCGGCTCTGGAAGGCCTCCCAGTACTTTCGACAATCGGCAAAGACCGCGGCAATCTCTTCGACTGGGCCGCGCTTGCTGTTAAAGCCGAAGTCTTCTGGCTTCTGTCCTGGCAGATCCCCTGCCAGCAGCTTTTCGAGAATATCGGGCCCCAACAGGCCTCCTTCGATGCGTACCCCAGAAAACTCGCTCATCGGCAAACCACCGGTTGGAGAACAAGGAGTCCTAAAAGATCGGGGGGAAGCTGCGGCTTCACCTTCAGCCCCCGCCCCTGTAGGGACACGGCTTGGCGGATGCGCCTATGGGCAGCCTCCAGCTCAGCAGCACGCTGCAAAATCCGCTCCCGCGCCGCCTGCTGCAGCCGGTGATCCCTTCCCCAGTTTTCCTCTGTCTCCTGCCACGGGCCGAGACAGGCCAGGAGATGCTGAACCAGCTCCCGCTTTTCCGCTAGCGGTAGGTTCTCATCCGGCTTGGCCGTGGCCAGCAGTTGGAGAGCTGCGCCCGTCTCCAGCCAGCGGGCCTCGCCGCTCTCCAGGCCAACACCGCCTAGCACCAGCACCTCTTCCGCCAAGAGAGGCTGCCCCTGGGGTTGCTCCACCAGGTAGCGCACCCGCAGCAGCAGTAGAGTTGTAAGATCAACTACCGCTCGGGTGCGTAGAGCGCCGCAGCGGGAGACGACAGCATCCCCTTTCTCTGGGTTGTCGAGGGCTTCCTCCAGCAAAAACTGGGCCAGGGCAACCACGACGCGGTGGTTGCGGCCAATGTATTCGGCACCTTCGGGCGTGGGCGAGTCGAAGCTGATTAGCCAACGCCCGCCTTTGGGAGAGGGCAGGGCCAGGCGAATGGCTTCCGGCAAGGTGGCAGTGGCTTCGGAGCCGACGCTAACCTGGTAGACCCCCGACCGCTTCCCTGGGGTTATGGCTAGGTTGAGGCGCTGGGCGGCAGCCAGGAAGAATTCGCGCACAGCTTCGGGATCCCCTAGCACGGCATCGGTGGCCTCCAGCTCCCGCTGCACTGCCTCAGGCTTGAGGGCCCGCTGGGCAAAACGGGTGCGGTTGCGCCGCTCCTGTTCGACAGAGCGATCCCAGCGCCGGTGAAACTCATCCACTTCCGGCACGCCAAGATCGAGGGTTAGCTGGCGCTCGGCGGACCAGTGTCCCTTGCGCAGGAAGAGGGCTTCGAGCACAGCCTGGGTAACGCTTTCGCTAGCCTCCGGCACAGGCACGTGGGTGCCCAGGGTGCGGTGGATCTCCCGCGCTTTGTTGAGCAACACCTCCAGTACCACGCCATCTACGGGGTTGTCGCGGCCAAAAAAGCGGATGACCTTGACCCGGCTGGCCTTTTGGCCGTAGCGATCCACCCGGCCCTCCCGCTGCTCCAGCCGATTGGGGTTCCAGGGCAGGTCGTAGTGGATGACGGCTGTAAACTTTTCCTGCAGGTTGATCCCTTCCGAGAGGCAGTCGGTGGCCACCAGCACCCGTGGTCGGTCAACTTCCAGGTTCGCGATCTTGGCCTCCCGCTCCTCGTCTCCCATCCTGCCCGTTACACAGGCTACTTGGGCTGGGGATCCCAGCTGTTGCCGAAGGTAACTGTCCAGATACTCCGCAGTGGCAACGTAGCGGCACCAGAGGATGGGATGAAAACCTTCCTGAAGCAACTTTTTCACCAGCTCGATGGCCCGCGCCAGTTTGGTGTCGTGCTCTGGGCCCTGGAGCTGTTTGGCCAGACGGGCCAGGGCCTGCAACCGGCGGCGGTCGCTATCCGGCAGGGTTGGGTCTGCGGCTTCAAGAGCTGGCGTTGGCAGCTCATCGTCGGTACGCTCTTCTGCCGACTCGAACACCCAGCGGCTCAGTTCTGCCTCAACCTCTTCTTCTGCCTCCAGGGTTGCTCCGCTGCGATTGTGCAATGCCGCTACTGCTGCCGCCGGGCTGGACATTACGCAGCGCAAAAGGGCCAGCGCTCCCCAGTAGCGCACTCGCTGCTGGCGCTTCTCTAGTTGCTGCCCTGTGCACACCAATTCCGAGCAAAACCCATAGGTGTCCTCGAACAGCTTGCGCTGCCCCTCAGAAAGGGTGTAGGTTTCATCTTCAGCTTCCCGGGTTGGAAAACAGGTGAGCTCCTGCCAAGTTTCCCGAATATCTCGCCGCGTGCGCTGGACAAAATGACGGGCTAGCTGGACGCGTTGGTCTTCGTTGAGATCCTGGAGATCCCATGTCTCGAACTCGGGCCGCAGCAGCCCCAGCAGCGAGCGGAAGGCCTCTTCGACACCGCTGTGGGGAGTTGCCGTCAGCAGGATCAGGTGGCGGTTGGGGTTTTGGGCCACCGCTTTGAGCAGACTGTGGCGCTCCTGCTGGTTTTTGCCATGGGCCGCCGCTGCCCCATGGACTTCGTCGGCAATGACCAGCTCAGGACAAAATTGCAGAAATGGGTGGCGGTTGCGCTCGGTCTTGACGAAGTCAATGCTGGCCACCTGGACAGGAAAGTACTCGTAGAGGCTGCGCCCAACAGGGGTTTTTCGCTCCAATTGCCCCACCGTTCCCGAGCGGATGACCACTGGCTCCAGGTTAAACTTCTCGGCCAGCTCGCTGGCCCACTGCTCGCACAAATAGGGAGGGCACAGGACACAAAGGCGTCGGATCTCGCCGCGATCCAAAAGCTCCCTGGCTATCAGCAGCGCCTCGATGGTCTTGCCCACCCCCACGTCGTCGGCAATCAATAGCCGCACCGGATCGAGGCGCAGCGCCATGAGCAAGGGCACAAACTGGTATACCCGTGGCCGAATCGAGAGGCGCCCCAGAGAGCGAAAGGGAGTTGCGCCCTCCCGTAAAATCAGCCGGGCCGCCTGCCAGAGGAGAAGGGTACTGGTGGCATCGGCAGGATGATCCCCAGAGGGCCAAGGAAAGGCGGTAGGCTCCACTCGCTCGAAGGGCAAGGTGCCGCCCACAAGGTTCATCAGGTGTCGGTGAATGCAAACCGCATCTTCTGGGGTGCCGGTGAGGGGCCGCAGCACCACAATTTCTTCTGAATCAGCGGGGAGCACCACCCACTCGCGGTTGCGGCAGCGGACAATTGAGCCAGGCTGCATGGGATCCCTGGGAGCGACCTACCTTTTCCATTGCATCTTAGATACTCTTTGGGGACAACTCTCTCCCATCTCCCAATACCCTGCCGGCAGCGGTAGGATGAAACGGAGCCGGCCTCAGGTACCCCTCTGGCCCACCGACATCATGAGCAGCCCCCGTTATCCGTTTGAGCGTGTTCGCGAGCACTTGCTCTTCCAATCCTTGGAAGATGCCGAGTGGAAGGCGCTGACGGCAGCCCTGTTGCCCAGCCGCTTCTCTCCTGGCCAGGTGATCTTTCAAGAGGGGGATCCCAGCAGTGACCTGTACATGATCCTCAGTGGAGTGGTGGAGCTGCGTCGCCAGTACGTGCGACATCCGGGAGATTATTGGCTGGCCACGCTGCACGCCGGGCGCTTGTTTGGGGAACTTTCTCTGCTGACGGGGCGGCGGCGCTCCTTTACGGCAGTGAGCATGACCGAGGTGCAAACCCTACGCCTTTCCACCGAAGGGCTGATCCTGTTGCCTCTGGAAGTCCAGGTGAAACTCTACCGCGCCTGGAGCCAGATCATCAGCGAGCACCTTTACTGGCTGGATAGTATGTTCACGGATCTTCTGGAGCAGCGAGGGGTAGAAAATGTAGCCTCGGCTATGGCTCTGCTGCACCAGCGCTATCCCGCTTGAAAGAGGCTCAATCCCTGCTCCGCATAGGTTTGCAGGTCAACGTCCACGAAGACAACCCCTTGGATCCCAAATTTTGTCTTCAGAATGTTCAGGGGTTGCGATATCATGTGCTAGGCAGCAGCCCCCAAGAGATTTCAAGCAGCGAGGTCAGGAGCAGTGGTTAGGGTAGCCATCAACGGGTTTGGTCGCATTGGTCGCAACTTTTTGCGCTGTTGGCTGGGTCGCTCCCAGTCCAACCTGGACATTGTTGCCATCAACGACACCTCAGATGCTCGCACGGCTGCCCACCTGCTCAAGTACGATTCCATCCTTGGGCCGTTGCAGGGAGCAGACGTTGAGCCTGCAGAAAACGGTTTGGTGGTGAACGGCAAGCATATCTATGCCGTTTCCGACCGCAACCCCAGCAACCTGCCCTGGAAAGAGTGGAAGGTGGATCTTGTTATTGAAGCTACAGGTGTTTTTGTCGACTACCAGGGTGCCTCTAAGCACATAGAAGCGGGGGCCAAAAAGGTGGTGATCACCGCCCCGGCCAAGGGGGGAGACATTCCCACGTTTGTCTACGGTGTTAATCAACACACCTACGACCCGCTGCGGCACAACATTGTAAGCAACGCCAGCTGCACCACCAACTGCCTTGCCCCGATCATCAAGGTGTTGCTGGACAAGTTCGGCGTCCTTCGCGCCACCATGACCACCACCCACAGCTACACCGGCGACCAGCGGATTTTGGATGGGGGCCATCGTGACCTGCGGCGGGCGCGGGCAGCAGCGTTGAGTATGGTGCCCACCACCACGGGGGCTGCCAAGGCGGTGGCTTTGGTGATCCCGGAGCTGAAAGGCAAGCTGAATGGGGTGGCGGTACGGGTTCCCACGCCCAATGTGTCTCTGGTGGACTTGGTGGTGCAGACGGAGCGGCGCGTGATTGCCGAGGAGGTAAACGCTGCCCTGAAGGAAGCCTCGGAAACCACGATGAAAGGGATCATCGCCTACTCGGATATTCCCTTGGTCTCCATCGACTACCGCGGCCACGACTGCTCGGCCATTGTGGATGCGGAGATGACCAGTGTGCTGGATGGGGATCTGGTCAAGGTCATGGCTTGGTACGACAACGAGTGGGGCTACTCCCAGCGGGTGTTGGACTTGGCGGAATACATGGCCGCTCACTGGGTGGAGTAGGCTGCTTCGGTTGGCAACCCTCTTCTGTTCCCCATTATTCCCCCATCGAGAACTGGGCAAAAACCTGCCAACGTTTGCCGTCGTGGAGGAGGAGCGTCAAAGCTGACGCTACAAACGCACTCTGGAAAGAACGCGTCTTGAACTCTGGCCAGGCGGCGCGAAAGTGGGCGGGGGTTAGGTCTCGGAAGGCCACGGTTATGTGGGGCACAAACGGACGGGCTTGAGCGGTCGTTTCTTTCCGGTTGAGAAGGAGCCCCATGTGGTGATGGGCTTGAGCTTGTAGCTGCTGCAGTTCTGGGGAGGGCACGACGTGAATAAAAATGACACGCGGCGCGAAGGCCCCAAAGCCGGATAACTGGATGGCGACGGGAGTTTGCTGCTTGGCAAAGGCCTCTAGGGATCCCGTCAAGGCCGGCAGATCGGAACTGGGCCACTCGAACGGCGGCACCAGAGTGATGTGGGGAGGCGAGCGCAGGGCCGCTTGGCTGGCAAATTGCTCGGCAAACTGCTGTTTGATGGCTGTCACCTGCTCTTGCAGTGCTGGAGGGGGGAGCAGAGCAAGAAACAGTCGCTGCTTGGGGTTATCCACCAGCATCGGTAAGAACCTAGAGAACAGGGGATAATGCAACTGTAGCCAAGCCCAAACATCTTGTTATGTCGCGTCCTGTCGCTTCTTCCCCTATCCTGGATCCCTCCTCGACAACCGGATCCCCAGGCCAAGCGCCTCAGCCGGCTCCCATTCCGCCCTACCAGTGGCATTTGTTCCTTTGTGCAGATCAAACCAAGCCCAAATGTTGTGAGAAAGCCGTGGGATTGGAAGCCTGGGACTATTTGAAATCGCGGATCAAGGAATTGAACCTGGAAATCGGGAGCGGGGGATCCCTGCGGGTACACCGCACCAAAGCCAACTGCCTGCGGGCATGCGACTATGCTGTTCCTGGCCCTGTGCTGCTGGTCTATCCCGGTGGGTTTTGGTACCACTCGGTCACGCCGGAGGTGGTGGAGGAGATTCTTCAAAAGCACATCTTGGGAGGGATCCCTGTTGTTGAGTATCTGGTAGCCCAAGATACCCTCAGCGCCCCTGATCCAAAAGGGCATGGATAGCCTGCACGCACTCTGCCGTCACCCGCTGCAAATCGGCCTTATCGCTGGAAGCGGGGGGGAGAATCAGGTTGCCAATGCGCACCGTGATGGGGCAGAACAAACGCGGCCACCGGGATCCCTTGGGCAAGACCTTTTCCGTGCCCCAAAGGGCTACAGGCAGCAGAGGCGTTTGGGTGCGGGCTGCAACCAAGGCCGCTCCCAAGTGGGGCTGAGGAATGCGGCCATCGGGGGTACGAGTGCCATTCAAAAAGATCCCTACCGCCCATCCCTGCGCCAAAGCTGCTTCCGTGGCCCGCAGGGCAGCGCGGTCAGAGCCGCCTCTTTTGACCGGGTAGGCGCCGTAGAGCTGGATCACCTGCTTCAGCCCCGGCACCCGAAACAGCTCTTCCTTGGCCATGAAGGCCACCGGGCGGCGCACCGCATTGGCCACCAGCGGCGGATCCAAATGGCTGGCGTGGTTGCTGACGACGATGAGGGATCCCTGGCGAGGCACGTTTTCCTGCCCATAGGTGCGCCCAAAATACAGTCCCCGAAACAAGGGGTTGACCACCAGCCACTTGAGCAGCCAGTAGGCCAACCAATCCCGGCGGCGATAACCCATCTGTGAGTCCAACGATCCCTGCCACTCCGGCAGCAGTTCCCTCTCTGAGTGTAGTGGAGGGTGGGTGCTGAAGGGGATCCCTGGGCTTCAGCTCTCCAAATCGGGATCCTCACCCAAAGCCCGCAATCTTGCCGCCAGACGCTCCGCCCGTTGACGTTCCTGTTCCGCCCGTTGGCGTTCTTGTTCGGCTCTTTGGCGTTCTTGTTCCGCCCGTTGACGTTCCTGCTCCGCCCGTTCCCGCTCCAACTCAGCCCGTTCATCGCCGGTCAGCAGCAACTGCCCTTGGGCATCACACCAGCGCAGCCAGCGAGCTTGTTTCCCCTCAAAAACGCCTTCCCACACCGTCAGGCCCAGCCCCACCTGTTCTAGCCAGGTCTCGGTCATTTCCGCGTAGTGGCGGCCCCGCAGTTCGAAAATGCGCAACTCCTCTGGCCCCAGCTCATGATTGGGATCGAAGACCGCGTAGTAGCTAACTCGCATCTGCTCATAACGGCTCAGCTTGCCTTCCAGCTCGTCGCCTTCGCGGTTGGAGACGATCTCGATCACCACATCCGGCGGCTTGTCAAATTGCCAGAGCAGGTAGCAACGGTTTTGCTTCTCCCACCATTGCTCCGGCACCGTGACGTCCAGGCTGAGAAAAACATCCGGCACAATCGGGGGCCGACCGATGGCGGTGTAGATGCCTACATTTGCCGCTGCTAAAAAGGTTTTGCCGCGCAAAGCGCTGTAGAGAGCCCCTGTCAAGAGGCGCTGCTGCTTTTCGGAGGCGAAATTATCCACCGGGGTATCGTCCTCCGTCACAAGGTCGGCAACGTCGGGAACCAGCAGTTCAGTATCCATGGGCAGATGGGGGTGGGGATGCCAGTGATCTTAGCTGCTCACCTCAGGGATCCTCTGCTCCCTGAGAAACAGAGAAAACAGAGTCCTCGAGCAAGCCCAGGTACAATCGAGAAAGCTTTACTTAACGATGATTTCTTTTTCTTCGCTGCTCGTTCTTTTTCTTCGCTGCTCGATGCAGATCGACATCCGTCCTGCGGAAAACTCGGACAGTGCGGCTCTGCTCCACATTTTGCAAGTGGTCTTTGCGGAGTATCCAGGCTGTGTATTGGACATCGAAGAGGTGCCGGAGTTGCTTCAGCCTGCCACAGCTTTCGCGGAGATGGGGGGATCCCTTTGGGTGGCGCAGCATCAGGATCAAGTGGTCGGCTGTGTCGGCCTTGTGCCCGATGGGATCCCTGGGCGAATGGAGCTGAAAAAACTCTACACCCTGCCCGCAGTGCGGGGTCGAGGTTTGGGTCGGCGTTTGATTGAACAGGCCGAATTTGCGGCTCGGCAGCAGCAGGCGGACTCTCTGCATCTGTGGACAGATACTCGCTTCACGACGGCTCATCGGGTTTATGAGCGGCTCGGCTATGTGCGTCTGCCGGAAATTCGTGAATTGCACGATCGCAGCAACTCTGTGGAGTATCACTACGAAAAGCATCTCCATTGAGGGTTGGGCTGTTGAACTGTGATGTGCTGGTGATCGGCTGTGGGGTGGTGGGCTGTGCCATCGCCTACGAATTGTCTGCGGCTGGCCTATCGGTGGTTGGGATCGATGCCGGGGATCCTGCCGCCGGCTCGACAGGGGCAGCTCTGGGGGTATTGGTGGGCATTTCCAGTCGGCAAGCGGGTGGGGAGACGGTTCAGCTTCGCCTGAAAAGCCTGGAGCTGTTCGATCCCCTAATCGCGCGGCTGGAGGAAGACCTGGGCCGGAGTTTGCCCGTCAATCGGCGCGGCATTCTCAAACTCCTCAGGGAGGAGGAAGTGGAAGCTTGGCAAGAAACCCTGGTGGCCCGCCGACAAGCAGGTTACCGCCTAGATCTGCTCAGCCTTGCCGAAGTGGGATCCCTGCAGCCCGGCCTGCGCAGCGACCTGGCGGCGGCCATCTACTCTCCCCAGGATCGACAAGTCCAACCCAAGCTCCTAACCCAGGCTCTCTTGGAAGCAGCCCAACGCAAGGGATCCCGCTTTTTCTTCCACCAGCCTGTCCAGAAGATTCAGCGCAGCTCGGATCCCCCCTTTCGCCTGCAAACGGTCTACACGCCCGCTCTCACCCTCTCGGCAGGGCACGTCATCCTGGCGGCAGGTCTGGGCAGCTCTCCTCTGGCCAAAGAGCTGGGGCTGCAGGTGCCGCTGCAAGCGGTCAAAGGTCAGGCCCTGCGGGTCAAAGCCCCCGGGATCCCCCTGGGGCCCGTGGTCACCGACGCGGATCTGCATCTGGTTCCCCTGGGGGATGGATCCCTGTGGGTGGGGGCAACAGTGGAATTTCAGGCCCCTCATCCCGAGCCGACGCTGCTGGCGCTACAAGATCTGCTGGCCCGCGCCATCCGACTCTGCCCGGCTTTGGCCGCAGCGACTTTGTTGGATCATTGGGCCGGCCATCGGCCTCGACCAGTGGGACAGCGCGCCCCCATCCTGGGTTGGGCTCCTGGCTACGCCAATCTGCTCATTGCCACCGGCCATTATCGCAATGGAGTGTTGCTGGCCCCGATCAGCGCCGCCATCCTGCGGGACTTGGTACTGAAAGGGGAAACAGCCCTCTGTGATCTAGGGCCCTTTGCCCCCAGACAGGGCTGAGCCCGTATCCATCTTCCGGCTCTCGGCCCGCCGATGGACAGGACATATGTCAGAATGAAAGGCTGCCTGGTTAGGATCGGATCGTCCGTTGAGTAGCCCATAAGGAGAAGAGAGCCTTGCCGAAGTTCGCCCTAAAAGCCCTCTGGTTGGAAAACGATTTGGCTATTGCCGTCGATCAGGTGGTGGCCAAAAACCGCAGCCCCCTCACCCACTACTTTTTCTGGCCGCGGGATGACGCTTGGGAGCAGCTTAAGGCTGAGCTGGAAAGCAAAACTTGGATCAGCGAAGTGGATCGCATCGAGCTGCTTAACCGAGCCACCGAACTCATCAACTACTGGCAAAACGGCGGGCGCAACCGCCCCATCAGCGAAGCCCAGGCCCAGTTTCCCGACATCCTGATCGGCGGCAACTCCTAGCCCTCTCCCCCCTGTCAGCCAAAACGTGACTCCGGATCTGCCCATCTTGCTCAGGCTCCCGTCTTTGAGCTAGATTGGCACTCGGGAGTTTAGAGTGCTAACTCCCTGCTAGCCGAGCCGGAGGATTCCTGGGAACCCCACTCCGCCTGGCAGTACCCAAAGTAGGAGCCCAGTCAGACTTACGAGGATCGCGGATTCTATGGCAAAGCGGATTCTGTTTAGAGAAGAGGCCCGCAAGGCATTGGAGCAGGGCATCAACCAACTGGCGGATGCAATCAAGGTTACGATTGGCCCCAAAGGACGCAACGTGGTCTTGGAGAAGAAGTTTGGTGCCCCCCAAATCGTCAACGACGGGGTCACGATTGCCAAGGAAATTGAGTTGGCCGATCCTTTGGAGAACACAGGCGCCCAGTTGATGCGGGAAGTGGCCTCTAAGACCAACGATGTGGCCGGAGATGGTACCACCACAGCCACCATCCTGGCCCAAAGCATGGTGCGGGAAGGGCTCAAAAACATCTCGGCGGGCGCCAACCCTGTGGCTCTGCGGCGCGGCATTGAAAAGACCACTGCCTACTTGGTGGAGCAAATTGCAGCTCATGCCAAGCCTGTGGAAGGCCGTAAAACCATCGCCGAAGTAGCCACTATCTCTGCCGGCAATGACAGCGAAGTGGGAGAGATGATCGCCAAGGCCATGGATGCTGTAGGGCGAGATGGGGTGATCACGGTCGAAGAATCCAAGTCGCTGGAAACCGAGTTGGACGTGGTGGAGGGGATGCAGTTTGACCGCGGCTACATTTCCCCCTATTTCGTCACAGACTCGGAGCGGATGGTGGCCGAGTATGAGAATGCTTATCTGCTGATTACCAGCAACAAGATCTCCAGCCTGCAAGATCTGGTGCCCATCCTAGAGCGGGTGGCCCGCGAGGGTCGGCCTCTTCTGGTCATTGCGGAGGATGTGGAGGGAGAGGCTCTGGCCACATTGGTGGTGAACCGCCTGCGGGGGGTACTCAATGCGGTGGCGGTCAAGGCTCCGGCTTTTGGGGATCGGCGCAAAGCCATGCTGGAAGATATCGCCATTCTCACCGGCGGGCAGCTCATCTCTGAGGATGTGGGCATCAAGTTGGATAAGGTCACTCTGGACATGATGGGGGTAGCCCGCAAGATCACCGTCACCAAAGACAAGACCACCATCGTGACCGATGGCAGCACCAAAGCGGCGGTGGAAAAGCGAGTGGCTCAAATTCGCAAGCAACTGGAAACCACCGATTCCGAGTACGACCGCGAAAAATTGCAAGAACGCATCGCCAAGTTAGCCGGGGGAGTGGCGGTGATCAAAGTGGGGGCTGCCACTGAAACCGAACTCAAAGATCGCAAGCTGCGCATTGAGGATGCCCTGAATGCCACCCGAGCTGCGGTGGAAGAAGGGATCGTCCCTGGCGGCGGGGCGACGCTATTGCACCTCTCCAAAGGGATCCCGGCTTTCAAGGCCAAGTTGAATGCCGAAGAACAGGTGGGGGCAGAAATTGTTTACCGAGCCTTGCAGGCCCCTCTCTTTCAGATTGCCCACAATGCCGGTCTGGAAGGGTCAGTGGTGGTGGAAAAGGTTTTGGAGAAGGAGATGCCCTTTGGCTTCGATGCCCTGACCGGAACCTATGTGGATATGTTTGCCCAGGGGATCGTGGATCCGGCCAAAGTGGTGCGCTCAGCGCTGCAAAACGCGGCTTCCATAGCCGGAATGTACCTCACAACCGAAGCGATTGTGGTGGAAAAGCCTGAGCCCAAGCCGGCGGCTGGCTCTGCACCTAAGGGGATGATGTAGTCTTGCGAAAGTGAGCTTTCTGGGAAGGGATCAGTCTTGGATGTACTCCTCGCCGGAGATCAGGGCAGCTTCAGCTTTTTGAAACTCCCTGCCCAAGTAGGCCGCATGGCTGAGCTGGGAGACCACTTTCTCCTGCTCTTTTTCAAAGATCTGCACACACAGTTCTTTGGCCGTGCGCCCAACGTACACCCGTTCAGGGGATCGGTTGACGGAGCCCTTTGCCGGGATCACAGCTCCTGTTTCCGGATCGGTGGCCAGCCCCCGCTCATTGATGACGGTGCTGTAGTACTTGGCGCAAATGAGGTTCTGCTCCCGATCCAAGTAGATGACGAAATAGCCCGCCGGATCCAGATCCAGGGGGCGGCGGGAGAGATGGTCGTCAATGCTGCGAATCTGCTCGCTCAGGGGCTTGGAGGAAGGGGACATAGAACGGCTGACCCAGAACCACACAGGAGAAACGTAGCCGGGACTACTTTTGGCTGCTCTCATTGTGGCAGATGAACCCAATCTTTGGGCAGCCTTTGGGGTGGTTGACTTCCTTCCCAGCTTGAACGGTGGGGCTGGTCATATACCCGATGAAGGGGATCCTGTGCGGGCCATCCACCTGAGGTCTCAGAGCTTGGATTAGCGCGGGGCAACCCGATAGAACCGAGTGGCCGTCACCCACTGGTCCGAAGGGATCCCCTCGACGATGATGGCGCGGGCAATGGCATTGCCCAGTTGGGATCCCCGCACCCGCACGTCGGCAAAGGAGCCACTCTGCTCAAAAGAGGCAATCTCCTGGAAGTTCAGCGGACGGGGAGAGGCCACCGCCAACACCTGGGCTTGGCCGAAGGGTGGAGCGATGGTCAACCGATAGCTGGCCCCTGGCGGCGGGAAGGTGCGCACTTCTCCGGCCCGCAGAAACTCGTTGCCACCGGAAAAGCGGTTGGGCAAAATCAGATGGGTACGGCCATCGGCTTGGATGCTGAACAGGTAAACGTAGGCATCGCGGTTGGTGCTCAGGGTAATGGCAATCGGCTCGCCAGGCCGGTAGATGGGGTTAGACCCGTGCCGATCCAGCTCCAGATTCACCCGCAGGTCGGAAGGAACGGGGTTGACAATGATGGAGCGAGTGCCAGCATCCAACTGACGGGTATCGGCCAGTTGCAGCCTCTGTAAAGGAGGGTAGATGCCCAGGGTTTGCGGAAAAACGGCGGTGGCCGGAGCTACAGACAGCCCCAAAGCCAGCGGTAGGAAAAGCAGTTTGGCATTCATGGTTCACACCCAATCAATGGCTATGTTCATCCTAGGAAGGGGCGCAGGTTATGCAGGTCAGGCTTTGCGCAATCTCCAATCTCTTGCCGCGGCAGTTTCTCCTGCTGCAGATGGCACCCCCAAGAGGGAAAAGACGGTAAACCAGCGGGGGCACGGCTCTGTTCTCGGTACCTGGGATGGGAATTGGGAGCCACCGGTTTGGCAAGGGTTAATCTACAGGTAAGGGATCCCTTCCTCACGCCAGCTTCCCAGTCAACCCCCAACTTGCTCATGGCTCACGACAGCTACCAAGAAGGCATCGCAGCGGTACAAGCGGGCGATTTCCAGGCTGCCATCCAAGCGTTTCGCCAGGCGGTTGCTGCCGATCCAACCCATACCGAAGCTCGTTACAAGCTGGCCTGGGTACTGGGCATGAGCGGCTATCTGGATCCGGCCCTGGCAGAGCTGGAAGCCGTTTTGGCGGCAGATCCCAACCATGTGGCAGCCCATTACAATCGAGGGGCCCTCCTCTTGCAAAAGGCCCAACTGGAAGCCGATGAGGATGGACAAATCGATCTGGCCGTTCTACAGCAGGCAGAAGCAGCCTTTCAAGCGGTGATGCGCTTGGATCCCACCGACCAACGGGCCTTTGCCTTCCTCAATTTGGTCAAGCGGGCCATTCGCAACCATCAGGCGTCCACTCAGGTCTCCGGCGGCAGTGGCGGGTAAATCTGTGGGGGTTGTGGTCGGCAGCGATTGCACAGCCAGAAACCCATTGCGTAACATAAGTAAAGCCTGGGGATCCCAGCAGTTTGGAGAGGTGTCCGAGCGGTTTAAGGAAGCAGTCTTGAAAACTGCCGTGGTTGACGCCACCGTGGGTTCGAATCCCACCCTCTCCGTTTATCTTGAGGTAAAGCCTAACGGGTCGAAGCTACAGAGATTCACTGGCCCAGAGGGGGAGCTATCCACATGACCATCCTTGATTTATCGACCTTGACCACTCAACAGCTCAAAGACATAGCTTGGCAGTTGCGGGGCACTCCCGCAGTGGAGCCCATCTATCGGGAACTGGGATCCCGACCCAAGAGCATAGTGATTGCACCTGAAGATCCCCAGTGGACAGAAAAGGTTAGCCAAATCCTCACAGAGGGATCCCCATCCTGACCGTCGCATCCCAAACAAGGCGGGACATGAATATCGAACAGCCGCCCTTGCCTGCCTGTGTCAGCTCTGCTAAATACTGAACACCCCCCACAGTTCCTTTAGCTGAAGAGAGGGTCACCATCTTGGGTAGCAGGAGCTAGCCGCAATGATTCCCACCGTCAAAGACGTTTGTCAAATTCATCCTATGGCCTTGAACTACGCCATAGTTGAGCAAATTGAAAATCTGTCGAATGTTATCGAGCATACAGCAGAGGATGCCCGGGCATTCTTCGCCAAAAACCACATTACCCGCGGGATGGATCTGTTGCTGCGTCAGGGGCTCAAACGGCTGGCAGGTCGCTCCGACCAAGCGGTGTTTGAACTCAAACAGGCGATGGGGGGTGGTAAAACCCACTCCATGATTGCCCTAGGGTTGCTGGCGCGGGATGCCGCTTTGCGTGCCGAGGTTGTGCCAGACATCGCTCAAGATGCTCCTTTTGCCGACGCTAAACTGGTTGCCATCAATGGACGCCTCAAGTTCGAGCAACGGTTTATTTGGGGAGAGATTGCCCGGCAACTGGGGAAAGAAGAGGCTTTTGTCAAATTTTGGCAGCACGGAGCAGATGCCCCCAGTGAGCAGGATTGGATTGATTTAATTGGAGATGAACCCACCCTCATTCTATTGGACGAGCTGCCGCCCTACTTCGACTACGCCATTACCCGCATGGTGGGCGGAGGTACATTGGCGCAAGTGACAACCTACGCCCTATCGAACCTGCTGAGTGCCGCCTTGAAGTTAAAGCGCTGCTGCATTGTCATTTCCAACCTATCCGGCAGCTACGAAGGAGCCTCACGGGAACTGCAAAAAGCAATCGGTAACTTCGCTCAAGAAACCAACCGCCAAGCGCGATCCATCACACCGGTAGACCTGGGCACATCGGAAATTTACGACATTCTCCGCAAGCGGCTATTTAGCTCCCTGCCCAATGTACAAACCATTGATGCAGTTGCTTCTGCCTACGCAAAAGTGCTGGGAGATGCAGCCAGAGCCAAATCAATTGCCAAAACTGCCGAACAAATTGCCGCCGAAATTCATGCTTCTTACCCTTTCCATCCTTCGGTTAAGCACATCATTGCCCTATTTAAGGAAAACGAAAGCTACCGTCAAACTCGCGGCTTGATGCAGTTTGTTTCAAAAATAATCCAGTCGGTATGGGAGCGTCCCAGCAACGATGTCTACCTGATCGGTTGCCAGCATCTGAACCTCAACATCCCAGATGTGCGGGAAGAGATCAACAAAATCAGCAATCTACAGGGAGCGATTGCCCACGATATTGCGGCCAATGGCACTGCTGTCGCTGAACTGGTGGATCAAAAACTGGGCCATGATGCTGCCAGTCAGATTGCTGCCCTGCTGTTGACTGCCTCTCTGTCTGAATCAGTTGATGCCGTGAAAGGCTTTACCGAGGGGCAATTTTTGGAATACCTAGTAGCTCCTCAGCGGAATGTCAGCGAATTTCAGGATGCTTTTCAAGCGTTCCGTGCCAACGCCTGGTACCTGCACCGCAAAGAAAACGATGCTTGGTACTTTTCCAACATCGAGAACCTGCGTAAGCGCATTGATAGCCGTGCCCGCAACGCTCCCCAGCCGAAAATTGATGCGGAAATGAAGCGGCGGCTGGAAGAAATTTTCCGACCCCAACGGCGGATTGCCTATCAAGAGGTGCAAGCCCTGCCCAAAATTGATGAGATTCGCCTCAATGGCCCGCGGGTGTGCCTGGTACTCAGCCCAGACAGCAAAACACCCCCAGAAGAGGCCCAGCAGTTTTGGGAAAGTGTTCCCGAGAAGAACAACTTTTGTGTGGTTACCGGAGATGGCTCCAATCTGGCCAGCCTAGAAGACAAAACCCGTCGTTTGTGGGCCGTTGCCCGAGTACTGGAAGAAACCGGTGGAGACAAATCCCCCCACAAAGCAGAACTGGAGGAAGAGGCCGAACAAGCCGCCTACGACTTTAACGCCACTGTGGTCAGCCTGTTCAATCGGGTCTATTACCCCATCAAGGGCAAACTGACTCCTACCAAGCTCTCCATGACCTTTACGGGCAATACCTTCCATGCTGAAGAGCAGATCGAAAAAGCCCTATCCGATGTCGGTGCATCCAAGCTGTATGTCGATGTGGAAGCCAATGCCGAGGCGTTGCTGTCACGAGCAGAAGACCTGTTGTGGCCGGCAGGGGGAGAGCGGCGTATCCCTTGGCGAGACGTGGTTTCCCGCACCATCACCAACGAGCGCTGGCCCTGGTTGCCCCCCAAAGGAATGGATACCCTGCGGCAGATAGCCGTCAGCCAAGGTCGCTGGCGGTACACCGAAGATGGATACATCGAAAAGGGGCCCTTTCCGCCCCCCCGCACATCCGTAGCCATCACCCAGCGAGAATACGATGACCGCACCGGTACGGCTACCTTGGAAATTCTGCCTCGAGATGCGGGCAAAAATGGCCGTGTTCACTACGACTACAAGCCCAATGTGGATGCCAACAGCCCTGTGGTGCCCGATACGATCTGGACAACCGATGACACTGCCCTGTGGTTTGTCGCCATTGACCCGGATGGCCGGCACGAGACAGGGGATGTCTATGCTTGGAAGAATACGCTGACCCTCACCCACCAGCCTCGTATTGGCGGCGGCAAGCGCACCGTAGAGCTAACCGTGAAACCCCGTGGTCAAATTCGCTGGAACACCACGGGCATTAACCCACGGGAAGGCACCCTCTACACTGGCCCCATCGAACTAGAGGGATCAGAAGCCGTTACCATCTATGCCTACGCCGAAGATCAAGGGGTGAGCACCACTCGCAACTTCACGATCCCGGCGCTCGACCAAAAAGGGCCGGTGATTGACAAAAACAAACCGGCTAAGCTGCACAAGCGCCTCAACCTGCAAGGAAATAAGGCGAGTTATACGGCCATCAATCAGAGCAAGGCTTTGGGTGTGCGACTGGCGGGTGGGATCTCCCTAACCGTGGGGGAAGGGAACCGAGCCATCACCACCCGGTTTGGAAGCGATGTGGTGGTAAAAGCGGAAGACATTGAGCAGTTTATTGCGATAGCACGTCAGGCTTTGGGCAATGAGACGGCAGAGGTGAGTCTGCGCTTGAACGAACTACACTTCAGCAGCGGCCACGATTTGGAAGTCTTTTTGCATCGGTTGGAAATCAATCCTGAGCCGGGAGAGGTAGAGCAGTGAGCGATAAAAAATGGGAGACGGTGGGGTTCGGCTGTCCCAAAACCGTTGATCCCCACCACTTTGTGGTCGAAATACCTGCCGGCAGAACCGCTCCTGTGCTGATTTACGAAGTCTATGGCATCAAGGCGGGCATCAACGGACAGCCGGACATTGCGGAGCGCTGTGTTCTCAGCCGGTCTATCTGGAGCCAGATTGCTGAGGATCTCAAACAAGAGTTTAATGACCGCCTGCGGGCGAAAAAAATGAATCCGAGCCGTTGGACAACTGGCCGCAACCTCGTAGAACGTCTGCTGGGGAAGGAATTGCTGGTGCTGGCTTGGGCAGTAGAACGGGCCAAACCGGAGGCGATCCCCAATGCCATTCGCAACTGGAGAGGGCTGCGTCCAGAAGAGCGCTGGTGGCTTTACACCATGACAGCAGCGGCGACAGGGGGTGTCGATCACGGGAATATCGGTTGGCGCAAAGCCCTGCGCTATGCCCTCACAGAAAATCCCTTGACGGAACTGAGTGTGCCCACTCCGGTCAAGCGCCCATACCAGCCAGCTTGTTCCGATAGCTTGCGTAGCGAAGCCGTAGAAGCCGATCAACTCAGCCTGTTATCCTGCTTGCAAGAAGATCCCTCGCCCTTTTGGGATAGTGAAGCAACCATTGGCACGACAAAGCTAAGAGATTAAGTTATATAGATAAAACCGCCTATTTGGGAGAATGCAAATGATGACAGAACTGCTGGAGAAAGCGATTAGCAAGTTAAAAGCTCTACCCACAGAGGAGCAAAATGCAATTGCCAGCCTGATTCTTGATGAGCTAGAAGACGATCAGCGATGGGAAGAATCCTTTGCTTCTTCAGCGGATATGTTAGCAAAACTCGGTGCCGAGGCAATAGCCGAGTATCAAGCAGGCAAGACGGAAGAATTAAACCCCGAAACGCTGTGAAATCTCGCACCACCGCCCAGTTTCGCAAGTTGTTTAACGCTCTTCCAGAGTCCATTCCAGATTTGGACAAGCTAGACTTACAAAGGACGCTAATCCCGATCAAAAGTCAATATAATCCGCTTCTCTTGTGCAGCTCTAGCCAAGACCTCGAAATCTTTAGTACCTGGAGCTTCCTCTGAGAGCGATGCCACATCTAAGCCAGCATCTCGCAATAGACAGATACTTAAGCGTGGAAAATTTTCATTGCCGAAAATAGCCCCAAAATAAATTCCACCGATAGGCGACTTCCTCTGAAAACTGGCTTACCCAGGAGAATATCGGGATCCGAATGAATATAGTCTTCCCAGTTCACGGCTTAGGGCCCTAAGAGCTACCATGATCGATGGTATCGCCGGAGATCTCCCTTGTCCATCATCCCCCTTGCTTGGAAAGATAAGCCGAGTTTGATCGAGCGGCTCTTGCCTGCCCAAAAAATCAGCGCCGAAGCGCAAAAGGAACGCAAAGCTGTGGCTGGCCAAACCCTCACGGCGTTGGGGAGCTACTGGAAAGGGCGCAAACCCCTGATCCTGGCCAAAGCCTGTGTGTTGGGGGCATTGCTACCTGCAACGGATAACCCCGAAGCCGATCTGGAAGTGTTTGAGTTGCTGATGGGCATTGCTGACAGCAGTTTGGAACGCCGTCTGAAATCGCAACGGGATAAACCCAAATTGGCACAAGGCTCTTACCTCGAAAAACTGGAACTCTGCAAACGCCCGGAAGAATGCGACGATGCCACCCTCTACGGCCCCATTTGGGATCGGGTGAACCAACATTTGGGGACAAATGCCCACAGTTTCCCGGAATTGGTGGAACAACTGGGGATCTTGCGGTTTGGCCATCGCCCGCGGGTGGGAGATACCTTCTGCGGGAGCGGTCAAATCCCCTTTGAGGCGGCAAGGCTGGGATGCGATGTCTATGCCAGCGACCTCAATCCCATTGCCTGTATGCTCACTTGGGGAGCGCTGAATATCGTGGGAGCCGATGAAGCCACCCGTCGGGAAATTGAAGCAGCCCAAAAAGCAGTGGCTGAGGCGGTGGATCGGGAAATTACTGCTCTAGGCATTGAGCATGATGAGCACGGCAACCGCGCCAAAGCCTATTTGTATTGCCTGGAAACCCGTTGCCCCCACACCGGCTGGATGGTGCCAATGGCTCCCAGTTGGGTGATTAGCAAAACCCGCAAGGTGGTGGCCAAGTTAATCCCCAATTACGAACAAAAACGTTTTGAAATTGAAATTGTCACGGGAGTGAGCGAAGCGGAAATGACCGCCGCCGCCAAAGGCACTGTACAAAATGGGGATTTGGTGTATGTCTTGGATGGAGAAGAATACCGCACGCCCATTAGAACCCTTCGTGGGGATTACCGCCTTCCCGATGGCACCACTGGCAACAAATTGCGCCGTTGGGAAAAGCACGATTTTATGCCCCGCCCCGACGACATTTTTCAGGAACGGCTGTATTGCATTCAGTGGATCACCGCCGAAACATTGGGCAAGAGCCGTCAAGAAACCTTTTTTGCCAGCGTCACCCCCGCCGACCTAGAACGAGAGCGCAAAGTAGAGCAAATCGTTAGAGAAAACCTCGCCGCTTGGCAAGAAGCTGGTTTAGTACCCGATATGCCGATTGAACCTGGAGAAAAAACCGATGAGCTAATTCGCACGCGGGGCTGGACGTATTGGCATCATTTGTTCAACGCACGGCAGTTGTTATCAATGGCGCTGACGATCCAAGAATGGCGAACCTCACAAGTGGCTAATGTAGGCTGGATCAACATAGCCAAGATACTGAATTTCTACGCCAAGCTTTGTCAGTGGTTGCCGACCCAAGGCGAAGGTGGCCCTAAGCACGTTTTCTACAACCAGGCACTCAACGTTTTTTACAACTACGCCGTGCGAGGCTTTGTTCGATTCACACCAGATTTCTTCGAGTTAAGTAGGGTGACGATGCCGGATGTAAAGCGCGAGATCGTCTCTGTCCCAGCCAATCATCCTCAACAGCACTGCGAATTCTGGATCGCCGACCCACCCTACGCCGACGCCGTCAACTACCACGAGATCACAGAATTTTTCATCGCGTGGTTGCGCAAGAATCCGCCCAAGGAGTTTGCCGATTGGGTGTGGGACAGTCGGCGGGCGTTGGCCATTCAGGGCAAAGGCGAAAAGTTTCGGCAGGACATGATTGCCGCCTATAGCGCCCTAGCGAACCACATGCCCGACAACGGGTTGCAGATTGTGATGTTTACCCATCAGGATGCGGAAGTGTGGTCGGATATGACGGGCATCATGTGGGGATCCGGGCTGCAGGTTACCGCGGCTTGGTACATCGCTACGGAAACCACTTCCGAACTCAAAAAGGGCGGTTATGTGCAAGGCACGGTGTTGCTGGTGGCGCGTAAGCGGTTGCAAGATACTTCTGCCTATCGGGATGAACTGGTAGAAGAAGTGCGGCAAGAAGTTGCCCATCAGATTGAAACCATGGTGGGGCTAAATCAAAGCACCCAAGGCAAGGGGCGCACCGAAAACCTGTTTGAAGATGCCGATTTGCAAATGGCAGGTTATGCGGCAGCGTTGCGGGTATTGACAGGCTACCGGCGCATTGATGGACAGGATATGGTGGCAGCAGCCCTGCGCCCCCGACCCAAAGGCGAAAGAGATATCGTTCGGGAAATTATTGATTATGCCGTGCAGGTTGCCAATGAGCATCTCGTACCCGAAGGGATTGCGCCGGGTGTGTGGGAGGGGTGCTGTGGTGCAGAGCGCTTTTATCTGAAAATGATGGAACTGGAAGCGGTAGGGCTGAAGAAGCTGGACAACTACCAGAACTTTGCCAAGGCATTTCGAGTTGGCGACTATGGCGAATTGATGGCCTCTCAGCAGCCCAACAATGCCCGACTCAAAAATGCTCTAGACTTCAAGAAGAGCAGCTTTGAGGGCGAATTTGGCCGCTCAGCACTGCGAGCCGTTTTGTTTGCTCTCTACGAACTGCAGAAAGAGGCGGATAGCGATGAGGTGATGGAACACCTGCGGTCTTTGGTGCCCAACTACCACATGCGCCGGGATGATTTGGTGGCTTTTTGTCAATACATTGCCCGCAAGCGAGAACACCGCTATCCAGAAGAGTCCTCAGCCGCTAATATCTTGTTTGCACTGATTAGAAATGAACGCTTGGGTTGAAGAAGAAGTTATAGGATTAACTCACTCACACTCACAGGTTGTATTGCCAGGGCTTCCTTCAAGCTCAGCATCTGAGTTAAAGTATTTCTCAACAATCGACTTTATTTGGTTAACATAAGCTATAGCCTTGTCCGCTATTCCAAGGGGACAATATCTACAGCTCCATAAAAAGCCAACTCCCTATCTTTGCGCATCTTAAATGATATGTTTTCCAGCAAGGCTATTTCCTCGTCAGAAAGCTCTGGGAACCGTTCTCTATTTTCTGCTACTTGGCCACCAGGGTCATGGGTTTTGCCGTAGTTTATTCCCTTAATCATTAGGCAAGCTTTGATGAATAACTCAATGATTTCTTGGCACATCCGAACTACATCAGCGTAATCGCCAACCTCATAGAAGAATGACAACGCTTGGATGCGATAATTAGCCCTTTGATAGTAGTCTCTTGCTAATTTCTTTCTCATCGTTATTCACCCAATAGGGGATCCCCCGGCATACTTTATACGTAATTAAACTGTCACAGATGAGTTGATTGACTATATCCCTGATCTGCGTGATGCAGTTCTGCTTTTCATAGATGATGTGGTGGTTGGTAGCCACTTCATAAGTCAAGCTGGCTGGCCTGCATAGCTCTGTGGGCTTTAGCAAGATAAAGTTTATCTCCAAGCCAAGAAGTTTTTCTAGATCCCTGCAGGTAGGAAGCAGTAAGTCATCTCTGCTTCTGCAATCGGGTATATTCTCTGCAATTACTAATAAATCGAGGTCAGAGCCGTGAACCCATGAATTATTGGCGCGGGATCCATAGACAACAATAGCCCACAGATCCGAGCCAAAGACGGATTGAATTTTCTCTTGAATAAGCCGCGCTTGTGCTTCGGATATTCCTATGCTGCGCTTCTCTCTGCCCTGAAAGCCTGCAGACTCTTGTACGGTTGACATGGCTACCTTGCGCTGATCAGCTTATTCTGCAAAGACGCTGCTTGCGCCTTCGGCTGCTCATTTTAAGGCTAGAGTATTGTTACAATTTTACCCCAGCCCGCCATGTCCAGCACTTCTTTCCTACGCCGTTTCAGTTCCCGCCAGCAGCGGCTCAGCCATGTCTTTCTCAAAGATCGCCTGGCAAAGGCACGCACCTACAAGCGCATTGCTGGGTACTTTCGCTCTTCTATTTTTGAATTGGTGACTGAAGAGATTACACACATCAAGCAGGTGCAGATCGTCTGTAACAGCGACTTGGATCCCTGGGATATTGCCATCGGCAAAGCTTCCCGCCAGGCCAGAGAAATGGCGCTCAAAGAAAAATGGAACGAAGAGAAAGGAGAATTGATCACCAGCCTATTACAGCGCCCCCGCTACCGTCAACTTTACGAAATCCTCAAAAGCGGCAAAGTGGAAGTGCGAGTGGTGTCAGCCGCAGATGCCCCCTTTCTCCACGGCAAAGCAGGTGTTATTGAGGCAAGAGATGGCACCAAATCTGCTTTTATCGGCAGCCTCAACGAAACGCGGCAGGGATGGCAAGAGCATTACGAAATTGTCTGGGAAGACCAGTCGCCAGAAGGGGTTGCTTGGGTCGAAGCGGAGTTTCAGTACCTGTGGGAACGGAGTGTTCCTCTGCCAGAAGCGATTGTGGAAGAGGTGGGGCGATTATCTCGCAAGGTAGAGGTATTTCTTCAAGACTTGCAACCTGTCGATGTTCCTGGAGCCGCATTGGTGGAAGCCCCTCTCTATCGCCGGGGTGAGGTTCTCAAACCATGGCAGCAGTCGTTTGTGGAAATGTTCCTGGAACACCGAGAGCTGTATGGTGCAGTGCGACTCATTCTGGCAGATGAAGTGGGGCTGGGTAAAACCTTGTCTTTGGCGGTTGCGGCGATGGTGGCGTGCCTTTTGGAAGATGGGCCAGCCTTAATTCTTTGTCCGGCTACCCTCTGCCAGCAGTGGCAAGTGGAACTCAAAGATAAACTGGGCATTCCCTCTGCTGTGTGGCTCTCCAACCGCAAGGTATGGCAAGATGCCAATGGGCACATCATCAAAACCAAGGGTGCTGAAGGTATTGGCCGTTGCCCCTATCAAATTGGTATTGTTTCTACGGGTCTCATCTTTCACAATGCCCCCGAAGCCCAATGCCTTTTGGAACGACGCTTTGGCACGATTGTCCTGGATGAGGCCCACCGCGCCCGCTGTACCCGTGGTGTCACGGTAAGGGATCCCAAACCCAACAATCTCTTGGACTTTATGGGCAAGGCGGCCACCCAGTCCAAGCACGTCCTTTTGGGCACAGCCACCCCCATCCAAACCCATGTTGAGGAACTGTGGGATCTGCTGGGAGTGCTCAACAGCGGTGCCGAGCATGTGTTGGGACGACGGCATCAGCAGTTGTGGCAGCAGACGCAAAGGATCCTGCCCATCTTGACAGGACAACAAGCAGTGACCGACGAGCATTTTGCCTGGAATTTGCTCCGCAATCCTCTGCCGCCATCTGTTGAGGATCCCTTGTTTGACCACATCCGCAGCGATCTGAAGCTCTTCAAAGGTCAACACTTCACAGATAAGCCCCTGACGGAATTGGAGGACTTCACCCGCCAAGAACTGCGAGATGCCCTGGAAGAGCGCCAACAGGGGCTGACTTTTTTCCAGCGACACAACCCAATTCTGCGCCATACCGTATTGCGAAAACGCTCTACCTTGGAAGAATTGGGCTTGCTTGAGCGGATTGCCGTCGATATTTGGCCGAGCGAGGGAGAGCAATTGCCCATGTTCTGTGGGCTGGGTTTGCTCACTTCTCCCGAATTTGATGTGGCCTATGAAGCTGCCCAAGATTTTGCTAGGGCTTTGAGACAGCGTACCCAATCCGCTGGGTTTATGAAAAGCATCATGCAAAGCCGGATCTGCTCCAGTATTGCCAGCGGCCTATCTACGGCTCAGAAACTACTGGAAAAGCGGCGTTTTTTTGAGGAGGACGGAGAAGAAGATTGGCTGTTAGACAACCTTCCAGAGATTTTAGAGGCAGAATATGCCCATTTGGAGCGCATTGTTAGCGTCTTGAGCCAAAAGAGCACGGATCCCAAACTCGATGCCGTCCTCTATTTCCTACAGGAACGACACTGGCTGGACTTGGGATGCATCATTTTCAGCCAGTATTTTGATACCGCCCATTGGGTGGCCAACAACCTGAGCCAACGTCTGCCTCAAGAAAGTGTGGCTCTCTATGCAGGCGCCCACAAGTCGGGTTTGTTTTTTGCCGGAGAATGGCGGAGCGCAGAGCGGGAAGATATCAAGAGAGCCGTGCGAGAGCGTACCATTCGGCTGGTGGTGGCCACCGATGCTGCTTGTGAAGGTCTGAATCTCCAAACTTTGGGCACGCTGATCAACATTGATCTCCCTTGGAATCCTTCCCGCCTAGAGCAGCGCATCGGGCGGATCAAGCGCTTTGGTCAGACCCGCGACCGTGTGGACATGCTCAACCTGGTGTACCACGGTACCCACGACGAAAAGGTATACGAGGTGCTTTCTCAGCGGATGAAAGATCGCTACGACTTGTTCGGTTCTTTGCCCGATACTATCGAAGATGAGTGGATTGAGAATATCGAAACTCTGGAGGCCAAATTGCAGGAGTTTACAGAGCACAAGAAACAGGCCAACGCTTTTGAGCTGCGCTACGCAAGCACAGTTGAACCCAAAGGTCCAAGATGGGAGACCTGCGAAAAGGTGTTGTCCCGTCGGGATATTGTGGAACGTCTTTCAGAAGGGTGGTAGCCATATATCAGCCAATTCGATATGCTTCTGCCAATGGGCTGGAAAAAGTTGCCTCTGACCACGAGTTAATACGGGCGGAAGTGCCTTGACCATGCTAGGCTCCAGCCCGAAAAATCTGCTCAGCCGTAAGGTTTAATTCAGGGAAAACTTTAGAGTGAATCCGGTCATTGCCCCGAAATAATTGCGCCTGATATTCCTCACTGACCAGTTGGAAAACCGAGATTGTGGGAACCTTCGGCTCGCCAATGTACCGACGACCCCCCAACGCTTGGTAGTCAACAATCCAGTATTCGGCAATACCTAACGTCTCGTAGTCACTCAGCTTATGCCAGTAGTCATCTCGCCAGTTGTTGCTGGTAATTTCAATGACAAGAGGAATAGAGGTTCCGTGGATGAGCGTCGAGGATTTCTGCCACAGGGGTTCTCTGGCCAAGGCGGTACGGTCAATCACCACCCCATCAGGAGCGTAGGCAGTATCGCCTTCCGGCGCCTTGATCAAGGTGTCCCGACCTAGAAAATAGTTGAGGTTGCACCTGCGGATTTTTAATGCCAATTCGATGGCAAGAAAACCACTGATTTCATCATGTTTCCCTGTGGGTTGCATCTCAACCGCAACTCCGTTGTGTAGTTCGTATCGTCTGTTAGGTTTCCACTCCAGAAACTCAGCAAAAGTCATTGGCTTAGAAGACACAGCATAGGTAGCAGTCATAGTTTTTCCTCCCTTGAATGAGTTAAAAGGCCCTAGATACTTCTGCAAACATTGTCGCCCATCTCATCCTTTAATAGTCTTTTATGGCATAGCCGTGTAACCCTAGCCAGAGCCGGATGTAGATATCTAGATGTAGATATCTAGCAGAATCACTTCAGGCATTCCCAACTTGCCTCATCTACGTTTCAAGTGGGGGAGTAGGTTCTTGTCAGGAGCGTGTTGAATTTGAATCTTGCTCTAATTCAATATCACCGTAAATGTCTGCCAGGGAAAAAGTGATGTTGACAGATGGCAGCGTAACAACATCATCCAGGGCATGGTAGTCCCTGAAGATCCACTCGACATTTCCCTGGCGGCGGTAGTGTTCTACACTGATTCGAGCTTGGTCAATTAGCAGATACTCCTGTAAAGTTGGGAGAGAGCGATAGGCAGCAAACTTCGCTCCTCTATCGTAGCTTTCGGTGGCAGGCGAGAGCACTTCCACAATTAAGATAGGGTTAGTGACAGTATCCTTGCGCCCTTCTTTAAGCTGAACTGGGTTTTGGATCACCATACCATCGGGATAGACATATTGTTCGAAGGCAGGTATGTAAAGTCTGAGATCACTAGAAAAAACGGAAAAACCCTTGCCTCTTAGCTTAAGCCAAAGTAGGGCATTGACACTGGTAATCAGTTGGCTATGAATGGGTGTGCCGCCAGTTATCTCAATAATTTCCCCATTGCGAAATTCACGGCGGATCCCGCCTGTGGCCTCTGATTCAGCTTCCAGGGCAAAGTATTCCTCTGAAGTGTGGGTTTTACGGGGGGCGAGGGCAGTGGTCATGGCATCTCCTCAGGCAGCGGCAGAATGGCTCAAACGGTCAGTCGGGTGTCGAGAAGCTCGACGCGGTGGCCTTCGGGTTCTCTCGGTCGCAAGTGCAGCCAACCTCTCTGTATCCTTCGTCGGCCTCTCCATGATGAGAGGTATCCTGCGATTCTGGGGTAAAGACCGGTGGTGGGGAGCTGACGCTTTTGTTATCCTGTCGCATAAGCTCCCCCTCTGGGATCCCAGGGGAAAGTGGGCCAACCTTGCCTGACACTGAACGCCAGCACAGCCCGCATAATGTTCCCGCACAATGTCCTGCACAATGTTGTGTCAGCAAGACTTGGTTCTCGATGGCAGGTTTGCAGAGAGGACGTGACCTGATGTTTACTTGGCTCTGGACGAAACAATTTTCTCGCTTGAATCAAAGGCTACAGAGCCTAGAGGTAGCCCGCGAGGAAAACCTTCTGTCTCCCGATCTGAGCGCTCAAACTCTGCAGGTGGCCCCCGACTTTTGGGAACGGCAGCACCAAGCCTTTGTCTATGTGGATAAGCAAATGCGAAGGCTCAGCCGTCGCAGCAAGATTTGGGGAGGAATGGCGCTGCTGGCCATTCTGGCCGATGCGGCTTTGATAGTGGCAGGTCTGGCAGCGTTCCAGTCTTGGCAGCAGGTGCAGGCGGATCGCCAATTAACTCGCATTGCCCAGCAGACTGCGGCTGCCGATCCTGTGCAGCGAGCTTTTGAGGATCTGGTGGCCCAATTGCCCCAGATGAGCGGGGCAGAGCGATATCGTGCCCTAGAGGCGTTGCAGGCTCTCTCGGCTATCTCGATGGCGCACGGCGGCTATTCCTACGACGGTTCTGCGGGTATTTCTGTGTACAGCTCTGCTCTCCCAGCAACCCCTCTTGAGGCTCAACTGCAAACCATTTACCGGTTGGGGCAAATGCGGGTGGTGGAGGCGGTGCCGGCTTTGCTGACCAAGCTTGCGGACGATGAACCGGTGGTGCGGGAGGCGGCAGCCCGTGCCCTCGGCCAAATTGGGGATCCGCGCGCCTTGGGTCCCTTGCACGATCTTCTGGCCTATGAGCCCAATGAGTTGGTTCAAGATGCCGCTATTGCTTCGATTGCCCAACTGCTGCGCTGAAGAGAGGGTTAGATGGGGGTGGGAGTTGAGGCACTGGGGATGAGTATCGGCAAAATGAGCAGGCTGGGCAAACTGCTGGGGGTGATTTGTTGGGTGTGGGGATCCGCTCTGCCCGTTTGGGCGCAGGATCCCTTCCGCAGCGGGGACAATGCCCGCCCCATCAGGCCGGAGGTGGCGGCAGCTTTTGAAGAGTTCTTCTGTGCAGGCCGCTACAGCCAGAGCCGGGAAAAACTGGAAATGGCCAAGAAGGCCTCCCCCGAAGAGCCGATGGTCTATGCCCTGTTGGCGGCGCTGGCTTATCAGGAGGGAGACCTGGAAGCATTTGCCCAGTTGGCCACTCAAACCCGACAGGTGGCCGCCGAGTTGAAAAAGACGGATCCCTTGCGTGGCAACCTTTATGAGGGCGTGGGCTACGGGCTAGAGGCAGCCAACATTGTGGTGCGAGATGGGGTGGTCATCGGTTTGCCCAAGGCTCTGCCCACCCTCAATCAATTGTTTGCCTCCATCCGGGCCGCCCAAGCAGTGGACAGCAGCGATCCGGAGCTCAATCTGCTCAACGGCTACATGGATTTGCTGCTGACCTACCGGGAGAAGGCTCTGAATCAGTTTCGGATGGCAGCGCCTGACTATCTGTCCTACCGCGGCCAAGCTCTGGCCTACCGGGATATGCAGCGCTTTGACGAGGCATTGGAGGCGGTAGATCGGGCCATTGCTGCTTCCTGCAACAACCCGGAGCTCTATTACCTCAAGGCGCAAATTTTGGTTTCCAAAGGGCAAGACCGAGAGGCCGTCCCCCTTTTCGATCAAGCCCTGCAAGCTTCCGCCCAACTGCCCCAACCTTTGGTGGAGCAAATCCAGATGGAGCGGGATCGCGCCGCCCAGCGCAGTGGGTTGACCGGCCAGTTGCCGGCTGCACCTAACCCCTGAAGGGATCCCATGAGCCTGCGCATCAGCGGCAAACGAGCGCTGCAAACTCCCGCTGGCTTGGGCACTCGACCCACCCCTGGCCGGGTGAGGCAGGCCTTGTTCAACATCTTGCAAGGGCAGGTGGAAGGCTGTCGCTGGCTGGATCTGTGCTGTGGGGCCGGTACGGTGGGAGCAGAAGCTCTGTGTCAGGGGGCCGCTTTTGTGGCCGGGATCGAGATTGCCGCCCCTGCCTGCCGCATCATCCGAGCCAACTGGGCCAAGGTGGCGCAGCTGGGGCAATCTTTCCAGGTCATTCAGGGAGATGCCCGCAAGCTGCTCAGCCGCGGCCTGAACTTGGAGCCATTTGATTACGTGTACTTTGCTCCTCCCTACGAGGCCGGTCTGTACGCCCCGCTCCTGCCCCTGATCCCGCCCTTGCTCAAGCCAGGCGGAACCTTGATCGTCGAGCATCGCAGCGGCCAGAAGCTACCAGACCAGGTGGGATCCCTGCTGCGCTTTGACCAACGAACCTATGGGCAAACGGCGCTGGCTTTCTATCGCAATCTGGAAGAGCAGCTCTAGCTGGGGAAGGGAGTGCTGACGAAGCCGATTTCCAAGAGCTGCTGGTAGGCTTGGGTGCCCAGCTCGCGGGTTGGGCTCTGGCTGTTGATGACCTGGATCAGCCAGCCCACGGCCTCTTCCGGTCGCCCGGCGGCGCGGTAGACCACGGCCAAATCGTAGGCAGCTTGATCCCGGGCTTGGGCGGCAACACGGGCCAGCTCCCGCTGTTCTTCGGAGATGCGGTTTTGGATCCCGGCGAAGGCGCGGGAGAGATCTTGGTGGTAGTTGGAGCGCTGGTTGTAGGCGTTGAACACCTGCTGCAGCAGCTCGACAGCCTGGTCGTAGTTTTGCGCTTGGATGGCGGCATTGGCTTCGGCAGCCAGTTGTTCGGCTCGCAACGCGCTGAGGGCGCTGCTGGGCTGCTCTAGGGCGCGAAACTGCTGCGGATTGGGAATAAGCTGCTGTCCGGCAGGGAGCTGCTGAGCGGTGGCCCAGAAGGTGGAGCCCACGCCCAAGATGAGGCCGAGTAATACGCCGAAAACCAACCGCGCCCAAGAACGGCGCAGAAGGCTGAGCCCCTGGGCGATGGCGTCCTGGCGACAGCCTTGGGAAGCAACAGTAGGACGTCGTCCAATCATGTGCGGGTAACCCCCAAAACCTTTTTTGACCCGTTCCACTCTACCCTACTCCTCGGGTCTTTGCTGCAGCTCAGGGATCCCTTTGGAGCGAGGCTGGGAGGAGATGGGCTTCTTGAGCTTGGGCGGAGAGGAGCTGGGCGAGTTGGGTGGCTCTGGAGGCTTTTCCGGCAGCAGCGGTAGGTTGAGAATCAGCTCATACATGCGCAGGTATTCCAGCGCTGAGCGGTGCCAACTGAAATCGCTGGCCATGCCCCGCTTCTGCAGCGCTTGCCAAGTTTCTTTGTGCTGGAAGGCTTCCCAAGCCCGCGCCAGACAGGTGTAGAAGTCCAGGGCTTCGTAGCGGTCAAAGCAGTAGCCGGTGCCGATCCCCTTGCTGGGGATGTGGTGGCTGACGGTATCCACCAGCCCCCCCGTGCGGCGGACAATGGGCACACACCCATAGCGCATGGCGATCATCTGGCTGATGCCACAAGGTTCAAAGCGGCTGGGCATCAAAAACGCATCTGCCCCCCCGTAGATCAACTGGGCCAGCTTGGGTTGGTAGCCTTTTTGGTAGGCCATTTTGCCCGGGTGCCGCTCGGCCATCTCCCGGATCCGCCCTTCGTAGTAGGCTTCGCCGCTGCCTCCCAGCAAAACGAATTGCGCGTCGCTGTAGTCCAGGAAGCGATCCAGGGCTTGGATGAGCAAGTCGATCCCTTTTTGCTCCACCAAACGGGCCACCATGCCCATCAGAAAGGTATCTGGGTTGACGGTCAAGCCCAACTTGGCCTGTAGCGTGGCTTTGTTGGCCGCCCGCCCGCTGAGATCATCGATGCTGAAATTGGCCTCTAGGTCTGGGTCGGTGCGGGGATCAAACCTATCGATGTCGATCCCATTCAAAATTCCTCGCAACCGTTCCCCTTTCCAGGCCAACAAGTCCTGCAGTCCTTCCCCATGCAGAGGGGTGCGAATTTCCATCGCATAGGTGGGCGAGACGGTGTTCACTTGGTCGGCGTAGAGGATCCCGGCAGCCATGGTGTTGTGGGCAGAAAAATACCAGGGCAGCCAGGTCATGCGCTCCAGTTGCCAGCGCCAGGGCCCTTGGTAGGCCAGGTTGTGGATGGTGAACACCGTGCCAATATCGGGAGCTTGGTGCATCCAGGCCGGGATCATGCCGGTGTGCCAATCGTGGCAGTGGATGATGTTGGGTTTCCAGGGGTAGTAAGTCCAGGCAAATTCGGCTACGGCGTTGGCAAAAAAGGTGAAGCGCCAGAACTCGTCCTCGCCGTAGTAGATGCGGTGGGGAGCAAAGCAGTAGTGGCTGACCAAGTAGAGGGGCACATCGGTGCCGGGCAAAACGCTTTCGTAAATATCGGCCACCTGACCCATAACCTGTTTAGACCAGATGGGATCTTTCGAGCGGGGGTATTGCCCCGGTTCCTGGCCGAACTTGTCCCAGAGAAAGCCATACAGAGGCATGATGATGCGGACATCCTGACCCAGCTTGCGCAAAACGACAGGCAGGGATCCCACCACATCCGCCATGCCCCCCACCTTGGCCAAAGGTGCTGCCTCTGCCGCTGCGAACAAAATCTTGGCTTGAACCACGCTGCCCTCCCTGTTGTTGTGGGCTCCGCTCCACCGCCGTGAACGGATCCCGGCTCAGTTGCCCTCAGCCAAAACCCTTCCCATCCTAAAACACAAGGGATCCCTGCGCCGGATGAGCTGATGCAGCGCCTCATCTTGAGGTTATGTTGCAACTTATTGATTTTTCGTAAGATGGAAGGACAGTGCTGCTCAGAACTGTTGTGGGCGCTGCTGTATTGCACTTTATTCGTCGTCATTGTTCTGGAGAGACGTCCTATGACCATAGCGGTAGGGCGCGTGCGTCAGGAGCGAGGATGGTTCGACATCGTCGATGACTGGCTCAAGCGCGACAGATTCGTGTTTATCGGCTGGTCCGGGCTGCTGCTGTTCCCCTGCGCTTACCTAGCCCTGGGCGGCTGGCTCACCGGCACCACCTTTGTAACTTCCTGGTACACCCACGGGTTGGCCAGCTCCTACCTGGAAGGGTGCAACTTTTTGACCGTAGCCGTCTCCACCCCCGCCGACAGCATGGGGCACAGCCTGCTGCTGCTGTGGGGCCCCGAAGCCCAGGGGGACTTCACCCGCTGGTGCCAGATTGGGGGGCTGTGGACCTTTGTGGCCCTGCACGGAGCGCTGGGGCTGATTGGCTTTATGCTGCGGCAATTTGAGATTGCCCGGCTGGTGGGGGTGCGGCCCTACAACGCCATTGCGTTTAGCGCGCCGATAGCGGTGTTTGTGAGCGTGTTTTTGATTTACCCGCTGGGGCAGAGCAGCTGGTTTTTTGCGCCCAGCTTTGGGGTGGCGGGGATTTTCCGCTTTTTGCTGTTTTTCCAGGGGTTCCACAACTGGACGCTGAACCCGTTCCACATGATGGGGGTGGCTGGCGTTTTGGGTGGAGCGCTGTTGTGTGCCATCCATGGGGCGACGGTGGAGAACACCCTGTTTCAGGATGGGGAGGCGGCCAGCACCTTTCGGGCTTTTGAGCCGACGCAGTCGGAGGAGACCTACTCGATGGTGACGGCCAACCGGTACTGGAGCCAGATTTTTGGGATAGCGTTTTCCAACAAGCGGTGGCTGCACTTTTTCATGTTGTTTGTGCCGGTGACGGGTTTGTGGATGTCGAGCATTGGGGTAGTGGGGTTGGCGCTGAACCTGCGGGCGTATGACTTTATCAGTCAGGAGGTGCGGGCAGCGGAAGACCCGGAGTTTGAGACGTTTTACACGAAGAACATTTTGCTGAACGAGGGGATTCGGGCGTGGATGGCGCCGCAGGACCAGCCCCATGAGCGCTTTGAGTTCCCTGAAGAAGTCCTCCCCCGCGGCAATGCGCTCTAAAGGAAGCCGTTCTGGTCTCGTCAGGGATCCGCTCCCGGCGAATCTTAAGTAATCCACTTGAGTATTGAAGAGTTCAGGGATCCCTCATGGGATCCCTTTTTGTGTTGGGCGCGAGGTGGCTAGGAAGGGATCCCGTCTCGCAGGCGGGCGCGAATGGCTTGCCAGATCTGTTCAACCAACTGGGGCGGGCTAGTTTCTGACCGGATGGGCACCCGCACATCGGCTTGGGCGTAGAACGGCTCTCGCTCTTGCATCAGCTTGTACAGGGCAGCTTGGGGGTCGGGGGTTTGCAGCAGGGGGCGTTGGCCGGGATCCCGCTTGAGCCGCTGCCAAATCAGCTCGGGGGCCACATCCAGCCAAACGGTGAGGCCATGGTGCAAGTAGCTCCAATTTTTGGGGCGCAACACAATGCCGCCGCCTGTGGCGATCACCAGCCGGGTGTAGCTGCTCAACTGGGCCAACACCTGCGTCTCCAGATCCCGGAAGTAGGCTTCCCCATGCTCGGCGAAGATCTGAGCGATGGAAGAACCCCCCACCTGCTCCACCAGACCATCGGTGTCGAAAAATTGAAAGCGCAACTGGGCTGCCAGCTCCGATCCCACGGTGGATTTGCCGCTGCCCATCATCCCAATGAGATAAACATTTACGCCGCGCAGGCGCTCAACTTCCTCGGGGTGGATCATGGGAAAGGTACCTAGATATAGCCATGCTCGGCCAGAAACTCCAGAGAAACGCTGCTCTCGGGGGGCAGCAAGCCCAGCAATTTTTCCACATACTTGCCCAAAATATCCGCCTCTATGTTGACGGGATCCCCAACTTGGAGCTGAGAAAGGTTGGTCTCGCGGTAGGTTTGGGGGATCACAGCCACCTTGAACCAGCAGCCCCCTTGGCGCACCTCAGCAATGGTCAAGCTCACCCCATTCACCGCCACGCTGCCCTTGGGTACGATGTAACGCCCGATCTCTTCAGGAACCTTGAAGCTCAGCTCCCAGGCGTTGCCGGTGGCGGCTTGATCCCACAGTTGCCCCACCCCATCGATATGGCCGCTGACAAAATGCCCCCCTAACTTGTCTCCTACCCGCAGCGCCGGTTCCAGGTTGACTGTGCGCGGGCCGGGGGATCCGTGGCCCCAAGTCGAGCGCCGCAGGGTTTCCGGCGAAACATCGGCCAAAAATCCATCGGGCAGAATCTCCACCACCGTCAGGCAAAGGCCGTCCACCGCCACGCTATCTCCATAGGCCAACTGAGGTTGCAACCGGGGACAGGTAACCCGTAGCTGTGAAGAATTGATCAACTGGGCTGTGCCCAAACTTCGAACCAGACCCGTAAACATTGCTTTGGCTCCTTAGGTTTTGCCGGCTGCCTTTTTGGCTTTCTGTTTTTCTCGCTCTTTGGCTCGTTTTTCGGCAGCGATTCGCTCTTGTCGGGCTTTCTCTTTCTCTTCAGCGATCTTTTCTAGATAGTAGTGATAGTTGCCCTGGTAGGCGACCAACTCTCCGTTGCGAATCTCTACAATCTTGTTGGCCACTTTTGAGATAAAGTAGCGGTCGTGAGAAACAAGGATCACCGTGCCATCGTAATGCTGTAAAGCTTCTTCCAGCATCTCTTTGGCCGGGATATCTAAGTGGTTGGTGGGCTCATCCAAAATCAGTAGGTTGGCCGGCTGAAGTAGCATTTTCGCCAACGCCAAGCGGGCTTTTTCTCCCCCGCTCAAAGCCGCTACTTTCTTAAAAACGGCGTCGCCGCTGAACAAAAAGCGACCCAACAGCGTGCGCACTTCTTCGTTTTTCCAGTCGGGCACTTCGTCATGGATGGTGTCCAAGACGGTTTTGCTCAGATCCAAAGCCTCTGCTTGATTTTGCTCGAAGTAGGCAGGGATCACATTGTGTGCTCCCAATTTCACAGATCCCTCGGTAGGTTGCTCTAGGCCGGTGATAAGACGCAGCAGGGTGGATTTTCCTGCCCCATTGGGCCCCAGAAAGGCGACGCGATCCCCACGCTCGATCAACAGCTCCGCACCCAAAAACAAAATCTTATCTCCATAAATGTGCGTCAAATTCTCGATCTTCACCACCTCGCGACCACTGCGGGGAGCAGGGGGAAAGCGAAACTTGAGGGTACGCACGTCGCCAATGGGCGCTTCGACCCGCTCGATCTTTTCCAGTTGTTTTTCGCGGCTTTTGGCCTGAGTGCTGCGGGTGGCACTGGCCCGGAAGCGATCGATGAAGGTTTGTTGCCTTTCAATTTCCTTTTGCTGACGTTCGTAGGCAGCTTGTTGTGCCTCTCGCCGTTCAGCTTTTTGGAGTAGGTATTGAGAATAGTTACCCAAGTATGTCGTAGAAACTCCTCGCTCCGTCTCCACAATTTGGGTGCAAAGCCGATCCAAAAACTCTCGATCATGAGAAACAATCACCATGGGGATCGTCAAGCTCTTGAGGTAGTTTTCCAGCCACTCAATGGTCTCCAAGTCTAGGTGGTTGGTCGGCTCGTCTAGCAACATCAAATCGGGTTTTTGCAGCAGGATTTTCCCCAGGCTGATGCGCATCTGCCAGCCGCCGCTGAAGGCGCTCACCAACCGATCCCCGTCCTCCGGCTCAAACCCCGTTTCCGGCAGGATTTTCTCAATACGCGCCTCCAGTTCATAGCCATGTAAACTCTCAAATTGGCGCTGTAGACGATCTAGACGGCGCAAAAGGGTTTCCAACGTGTCCGCGTCCGCCTGCTCCATCTGTTGGGTGATTTGGGCAATTTCTTGGTGAATGCGGTTTTCCTCTTGAAAGACTGTCCAGAACTCTTCTCGCACCGTTCGGGCGGGATCCACTCCAAATTCTTGGGTGAGATAGGCGATGCGCAGGTTGGCGGGGCGGATCACCTCGCCGCTGGTCGGTTCTTCTTGCCCGCAGATAATCTTGAGCTGGGTGGTCTTTCCGGCCCCGTTTACTCCCACTAGGCCGACGCGATCCCCAGGCTTAACTTCCCAGTTCACATCCTTGAGCACCTCACCGGTGGGATAGATTTTGCTAATGTGTTCCAGTCGCAGCATAATGCTCCTTGGGGATCGGGACCAATTGGAGAAGTGTGGCGTTTTCTTTACATTCTTTACTCGATTTTACGTATTCTTGGGATCCCTGTCCATGGATCCTGAGCAGTTTCTGCTTGATTTCTCCCTCTCATTGATCTTGCCGGGATCCACGACAGCGTTTAATATTTCTGGTTTGCCTTCAGAAGTGCCTGCTGAACCCTGTTCGATCTTTTTTCATGTCTTCAGGGCTTGTTTGTCGGTACCCTTAGTATGGACTCTTTTGCCAGAAGCCTTGTGAGGCTTCTCTAAGGCTTAAACGACCTCTAATGCCAGCGGGGAAAAGCCAGTTCCTGAGAGAGATTGAAGTAGCCGGTCGTGATGACAATGAGGAAGGTTGATCGGATAAGTTTTCAGTGTATGGGATGCTTACTTCGTCTCTTGTTTCTGAAATCCCCGGCAACCTATTTTTCTCTTTTGGGCATGTCCTAATGAGCTATCAATCCATTGACATTAGCAGTCAGCCCAGACAAGTTATGGTCTCTTGAGTTGACTTCTTATCTAACATAAAACCTTTGTTGATTTTGACAGGAAAGCCAATGGCGACGGGGATCAACTCAGAAGGACACTACGCCTTGGCTTGATCCTCGAGGGAACGGGGGGATCCCTGAAACAGGGCAGGATGACCTGTTCTGCCTCCCTGAACCGACAGAGGATTTTGTCTGTGGGCAGGCGGCTGTTGGGCCAGAAGCCGCTTCACCTCTGCATTAAGCTGACTTTCGTTGAAGGGCTTGGTCAAGTAGGCGGTTGCCCCCGACCATTTGCCGCGGATGCGGGCCAGCAGACCATCGCGAGCGGTAACCATCAGGATGGGAAGGGACTTAAACTCTTCTAAGCTGCGCACAATGCGGCAAAGCTCTAGACCATCGATCCCCGGCATGGCGATATCCATCAACAACAGGTGGGGCCGATGCTGAAACAACAAAGGAAGCACCTCGGCGGGGTTGCCCGTTGTAATCACCTGATAGTTGGGCAAATACTGCCGTAGGATTTCCTGCATCACCACGCTGTCGTCCACCGCCAAGATGGTTATCGGGTTGTGGCGCTTGGTCTGCAGCAGCTCTTGGGGTGTTTGTAGGCTGACCAAACCTTTTTTCGCCCAGGAGGCAAAGAGATTGGCCACCTCCAGCCGATCCCGGCACAGCTTCTTGGCGATTGCTTCCAGCGACTGGCCATCTTTGGTGAGGGTGTGGAGCTTCTGTCGTTGCTCATCGGTGATGCGGTAGCGGTTGACCCGTTCCCAATTGACTACCGGCACCGCCAGCATAGTTGGGATCGCCACCTTCAAATCTGCCCAGCGATCGTGGCGCCGGGCGGCTTCTTGCAGCAGCGGCTCCAACTCAAACCCGCCAATGGGGGCCTCTTGGGCGACCTGCTCCTGCACCTCAAAGTAACAGGTGCCTGCCCGTTCGAATAGGTAGCGGTCGAAATCGGTAAGCAGGTTGAGCCACAGGGCATCTTCCAGCTCCCCCGGCTTGAGCAGGCCCAATTGCGTGATAGCCTCCAGCAGCTCAGGTAAGGAATGGTCTTTCATCAAGCGCTCTTGCACCACCGAGATGGCCCGCTGTGGCCATTCCAAGTTGAGGCGAGGAATAAAGCGGGAGAGTCGTTTCAGCAGGATTTGCGTGTTGAGGGGTTGATCGGCAGAAAAAAGCAGCCTGCCGTGGTAGTAGGTCAACACCCAGGGTTCCGCACCCTCAGAGGGATCCAGTCCCTTGAGGTGAATGTGCAGATATCCAGTGGTAAACCGCCAACCTTGCTGCCTGAGCAGTGGCGCAAGTTCCTCCGAGCCGAACACAAAACGGGACATGCAGCGTTCTCCGGGCCAACTTCTTCAGGCCAAATGAGCAGCGATTCACCTCAGCCACACGCTCAAACCGTCGAAAGGAGAGCTTCAGAGAGCTCACTTATTTTAACAACTGGCTGATCTTAGCTTTCCCGGCCATTCCTTTACAGCAAGGGAATACCGCTTTGCCAACCAGGATATACACCCATGCAATCCCATATGCAGTGCCTTGAAGGATTACCATTGCAAGGCTAGAGTCCGGCTATGGCTCTATCTTTCTAAATTGAGAGCCTGCCGTTGGGCTTGTAGCAATTCTTGGATCCCGGCTTGGGCCATCTCCAACATTTGTAGCAGTTGCGGGCGACTGAAGCAGGCGGCTTCGGCAGTGCCCTGGATCTCGATGAAGGATCCCTGCTCGTTCATAACAATGTTCATGTCCACCTCGGCTTGGCTGTCTTCCTCATAGCACAGATCCACAAGTACCTCTCCCTGCACAATTCCTACTGAAAGGGCCGCCACCTGCTGCCGCAGCGGGGATCCCTGGGCCGGATCCAGCGCCCCCTGTTTGTACAGCCAAGTGATGGCGTCGTGCAGAGCCACATAGCCCCCTGTGATCGCGGCGGTGCGCGTTCCGCCATCGGCCTGCAGCACATCGGCATCGACGGTGATGGTACGGGATCCCAGCTTGCGAAAATCCAAGGCGGCGCGCAGACTGCGCCCGATGAGCCGTTGAATCTCGGCAGTACGGCCCGATAGTTTCAACATTTCCCGCGGCTGTCGTTGTTGCGTGGCTCCGGGCAACATGCGGTACTCAGCCGTCAGCCAGCCTTGGCCGGTGTTCTGCAGAAAAGGGGGAACTTCTTCGGCCACACTGGCGGTGCAAAGGACATGGGTATGGCCGAACTTGACCAACACCGAGCCAGGGGCATAGCGGGTAAAGTGGCGCTCAAAAGAAACCGGGCGCAATTGAGCAGCGGTGCGATTATCTGGGCGTTGCCAGCTCATGGACAGTTCAAAAAGGGATCCCTCGCATTGTCAACCATGTCTGCCCAATGCGGCTCAGGACTTGGAATCTTTGCAGAACATGACTGGGGCGACGGCTGCGGACGGAATTGGTCTGGGAAGGCAAGGACGACAAGTGTAGCAACCGCCGCAAATTGGATATTGCCGGGTATGCCACCTGATACATTTACGCTGAACACTGCTGAACATCACTGTTCAACTATGCAGCGATAGCATTCTGTTTGTTTCCAAACAGAATGGCGGTATCCCGCAAAGCTTTGAGTAGAATACCCAAAGCGCAGTTTCCGTGTCGTCTTACTACCAATTTTCTGCTTTGCTTTGGCTACCATGTTGGCAGACTCGAAAGTAAACAGAAAGATCAACTGGTAGTAATCCGTACTGAACATATTATACATTATTTTCAGTATAGTTGAGCTTATTATTGACTAGAGTCATGCTCTACGCGGAAGAAAGTGAAGCACTTGTGAGCAGCAAAACTTCTAGCGGCTGATCTCAACCCTCAGCTGCCCTACTTACCTACTTATTCCCTGCTTGTCCAAGAAAATCTAAAAAAAATGCACCAGCGCACGCTGGCGCAAGAGGGTCAACTTTTACCGGTCAGACATCGACCTAGACAAGGGCAGGGATCCGAGATCCTCCCAAGGCCTCCACCAATGCCCGCACTTGAGCCACCATGGCCACTTCATCCTGGAGCCGGCTGACAGCTTTGCCCACCCCTACACCTGAAGCGCCGGCAGCAATGGCCAAGCGCACTGTTACCGTCGAGAGGCCGGAAGCGCAGATAACCGGTACCGAGACGACACGGCTAATTTCATAGGCGGCGGCCAGGGTGGGGGCAGCCTTCTCGATCAGGCCCAGGGATCCCCCGTGAACCGGCTCGGCACTGGTGCTGCCCTCGGTTTGGATGAGATCGGCTCCCAGATCCTCCAGTTTCTCGGCCAATTCTGCCTGTTGATTCAGAGGCAGAGTGTGGGGAACGGTTACCGACAAGAGCGTGCGGGGCAGAAGAGAGCGGGTTCGGCGGGTAAGGTCTAGGACTTCCGCTGCGGAGAAGATGCGGCCTGAAGGGTAGAAGCTGTCGTAATTGCCGATCTCGGCCATGTCTGCTCCTGCCTGTACGGCTGCGGCCAACTGCTGCGGCTCCACCGCCGACACACAGATGGGCAGATCGATCTGGGCGCGTACCCGCTGCACCAATTCGGGGCTGGCAGCGATATCCACCCAAGTGGCCCCTCCCTGTTGGGCGGCGCGGGTGATGCTCAGAACCGACTGCAGGTCGAAGTTTTGTAGACCGCTGATGATCTTGAGGGCCCGACGTTGGGCCAGAGCGTCGAAAAGAGCAGCGTGAGAGGCAGTGGTCATAGGCTCGTCAGCTTGTGGAAAGGCAGTCTAAGAGGAGTGAAAACAAATGGCTGCTAAAACTGGGCTTGGGGAAGCCTTTGCTCAGTCTAGAGGGTTTGCCTCAATCCCACAAGGGATCCCTCTTTACCCCATCATCCCAGTCCTTTTGGCTCACCACAATTCTTCAATAGATTCAATAGAATAGGGATCCCTTCTTGCAAGCCATCATGTATCGCTCTCCCTTCCCCTTCCTGGGCCTGCCTGAGCCGGATCCGGAGATGGCCCAAGCAATTCTCCTGCCCGTCCCCTACGAGGCCACCACCTCCTATGGCAAAGGCACCGCCAAAGGCCCTCAGGCGCTGTTGCAGGCTTCTGCCTATGTGGAGATCTACGACGAGGTACGGGATCGCCAGCCAGCTCTTCACCCCGACTTCTCGGAAGAGATCTCCCGCTACTGGACGGCCCCCCCGGTGGAGTTGGAAGGTCTGGGATCTTCCGCCCAGGAGCTGGCTATGGCCGAAATCCAGCGTCGCGCTGCCGAGTGGGTGAGACCGGGGCGGTTCCTGCTTTCCATTGGTGGGGAGCACTCCATCAGCGGGCCCCTGATTGCTGCCCACCTGGCCCATTATCCGGAGCTGCACGTCCTGCAAATCGATGCCCACTGCGACCTGAGAGATAGCTACGAGGGATCCCGCTATTCCCATGCTTCTGCCATGGCCCGCGTGGTGGAGCAAGTGGGCAGCCGCCTCACCCAAGTGGGGATCCGCTCCATCTGCGCCGAAGACCGCCAGGCCATTCGCGAGCGCCGTCTGCACACCTTTTTTGCCCACAGCTTGCACACCAAGCCAGCCCAGGAGTGGATCCCAGAGGTGATCGCCACCTTGGGCCCCCAGGTTTACCTGACGGTGGATGTGGATGGGCTGGATCCCGCTGTGGTGCCGGCCACCGGTACCCCCGAACCCGGCGGCTTGGGCTGGTGGGAGACGGTGGAGCTGATCCGGGCGCTAGGACAGCAACGGCAAATTGTCGGCGCCGATGTGGTCGAGCTGTCGGTCACGGGGGAACGGGAAACCGATCGCCGCAGCGCCTTCACGGTCGCCAAACTGGCCTATCAGATCTTGGCTGCGGCCTTGGGTTAAGCTCAAGAAGAGCTTGGCCGGCCATCCCCGGGGCACCTGTTCGAGTTCTTTAGGTTTTTGGGTAACACACCTGTGAAATCGGCCCACCCCCGTCGTCCTGCTTTTGAACTTCCCGCTTTGTCCTGGATTCCCTTGGTGGGTGGGGCATTGCTGCTGATCCTCTTGGCCACCTTGCTGCAGTGCTTGGTGGTGGTGCCTGCCGGCACACGGGCCGTGGTGTTCAACTCCCTGACGGGGCTGAAGCCGCAGCCGCTGGGAGAAGGGCTGCACCTCCTGCTGCCGCTGGTGGAAACGCCTATCTTCTACGACGTGCGCACCCAAACCTACACCATGGCCTCCCAACGCTCCGAAAACCAGGGGGATGATGCGTTGAAAGTGCTCAGCGCCGACGGCCAGCAGATCTCCCTCGATGTCTCGGTGCGCTTTCGCTTGGATCCCGACCAAGTGGCCCACCTGCACCAGACCATTGGCCCTTCCTACGTGGACAAAGTGATTCGCCCAGAGGTGCGGACGGTGGTGCGCAATGAACTGGCTTTGCACCGCGCCATCGCCGTTTTCTCGGAAGAACGCGAGCAGATCCAGGAAAATGTGGAGCGGCAGCTCTCCAGCATTTTTGCTGAGAATGACCTGATCTTGCAAAACGTGCTGCTGCGCAATGTCCGCTTCTCCGACCAATTCCAAACGGCCATCGAGCAAAAGCAAATTGCCGAGCAAGAGAAAGAGCGGGAACGCTTCCTCGTGGAAAAAGCAGAGCTGGAAAAACAACGATTGGTGATCCTGGCAGAAGGAGAAGCCCAAGCCATTCGCCTCCAGGGGGAAGCCCTGAAGCAAAACCCAGAAGTGGTGCAGTTGGACTACGCGCGCAAACTGGCGCCCGGCACCCGCGTGATCATCTCCCGACCGGATCCCTGGCAGCGGTAGCGGACAGCCCGTTGGCTCTGGGTTCTGCAAAAATCTATCCCAGAGCATTGTTGCCAATTGGAACGAGAATGGGGATAGAGATCCCCGGCCTGCTGACCTGACGATGCCCCTTGACGAGCAGCTCATCCACAGCCGCATTCAGGCCATCCGATCCCAGATCCCAGGCCATGTGGAGATCATGGCAGTGAGCAAAGGCTACAGTGCCGACCACATCCGCGCCGCCTATCGGGCTGGGATCCGCCACTTTGGGGAGAGTCGAGTGCAAGAGGCCGCCGTCAAACAAGGGCAACTGCAAGATCTGACCGATATCGTCTGGCACTTGATCGGGCATCTGCAGACCAACAAAGTCAAACCGGCCCTCAAGCAATTTGCCTGGATTGACAGCGTCGATAGCTTGCGCCTGGCCAAGCTGATCAACCAAAAGGCTTGGGAGCTGCACCTCACCCCCAAGCTTTGCCTGCAGGTTAAATTGGCTCCGGATCCCAATAAGTTCGGCTGGCTCATCCCCGATCTGTTGCAGAGCCTCCCCGAACTGAACCAACTGCTGCAGGTGCAAATTGTGGGCCTGATGACCATTTTGCCTTTGGGCTTGAGCTCAGAGGCGGCCCTAGACCTGTTTCGCAAGCTGGCCGAACTGGCCGATTACATCCAGCGCAGCGGCTATGAACATCTGCAGGTGCACACCCTCTCCATGGGCATGTCCGACGATTACCTCCTGGCGGTGGCAGCAGGCTCTAACTTGATCCGACTGGGGCGTGCTTTGTTTGCCGACGCCGAGCAGGAATAGATGTGACCTCTGTGAAGCCGTTAAATTGTGATTAAATTTTGTGTAAAGCCGTGCAACTCCCCAGTCGCCCTGCGGGGCACCTTTGGGGCGAGAGTTCGGCTTGGATAATCAAAAGTGGGGGGATCCCGCCCAGGATTTGCCCTATTGGGGAAATTTTGGGGAAATTTGTAATCATTTGCGTTACTTCCGTTAACGTGGGCTCAATCCAGACGGGGAGCAGAGTTCAATCCTGCCAAACAACGGCTTGGCAAGTGAGATGACATATTCACTTCTTCTGGGTAAACTCTAGTCGTCGAATCAATGGGGTTTTGTTAACCTGCGTTAGCCCCCACCTGCTTCGGCAGCTTTCTGAGCAAACCCTGTCTCAGCCTATTGAAAGACTTTGACCGAGAATAAAAGGACGCCCCCTAGCTTGAGTGAGCCACTCAGGATCCAATCAAGAGCCTGAATCCTACGCTCGCCGCAAACCATGACCTGTAGTGAGGATGTGCATATGAATGTCAATGGAATCTGGAGCAGGGTGAGAGATTTTGTGGGCCTGAACGATCCCGTGGACGGCCTGGAGGAGTACTCTGAAATGGAAGGGCAGGATGATTACCAACTGCTCTACGAGGGACGCCGTTCCCAACCGGCTGCTCCCCCCGAAGAGGAGGAAGTGAGTACCCTTCCGCGAGGGCGGCGGCAACGGGGAGTGGAAGCGGGGGAGGGCTCTGCCGGTCGAGAAGAGTCGCGGGGCCATCGGCGCAGTCAGCATCGGGATCGCTCAGCAGGGGGCAGTATGGGGAGCAACGTGATTGGATTACCGGGCGTAAACCCACCCACCAGTGAAGTGGTGGTGATGGAGCCGCGCAGCTTCGATGAGATGGCTCAGGTTATCCAGTACCTACGGGAGCGCAAGACGGTGATCCTGAACTTGACCCTAATGGATCCCGCTGAGGCGCAGCGCTCTGTGGATTTCGTTGCCGGCGGCACCTACGCCATCGATGGCCACCAAGAGCGCATCGGAGAGAACATTTTTTTGTTCACCCCCAGCACGGTGATGGTTTCCACCCCCAGTAGCCAAGTGGTGCAGCCGCTGCAGCGCCCTTTGCAAAGCCCTACCCCCCTCTGGCCCAGCACCTATGAGCATCTGCAGGCAGTAGGTCAGCACTAGTTGCTATGGAGCGGCCACTGCTAAGTGTTATCGGGGGTGGAGCCATGGGATCCGCCCTGCTGCGGCGTTGGGTAGCTGTGGGAGTTTATCCCGCAGCGCAGGTGGCCTTGCGGGAGCCTGATCTGGATAAGGCTGTGGCCCTGCAGCAGGAGCTGGGTATCCGATTGTTGGCGGATCCATCCCAGGCGGGAGAGTCTGAGATTCTGTTTCTGGCCGTTAAACCGCAGCTCTTCCCGACGGTGGTGGCTGAGATGGGCCGGCTGTCCGCCACAGAGCTGGTGATCTCGATTATGGCCGGGATCCCCTTGCAGCAGTTGCAGCAGGCTTTTCCCAAGCAAAAGGTGGTGCGCACGATGCCCAACACGCCGGCGCTGGTGGGGGCGGGCATAACGGCCATCAGCTACGGGCCAGGGGTGACGCCTATGCAGGTGGAGCAGGTGGAGAAGCTGTTTCGCGCGGTGGGCGAGGTGGTGACGGTGGCCGAAAGCCAGATGGATGCGGTGACGGCACTTTCGGGTTCCGGGCCGGGGTATCTGGCGGTGATTCTGGAAGGGCTGATCGACGGAGGGGTACAGGTGGGGCTGCCGCGTCCCATTGCTACCCAGTTGGCCCTGCAGACCTTGGCGGGTACTGCTGCCCTCTTGCAGCAAGAAAATCTGCACCCTGCCGTTCTCAAAGACCGGGTCACCAGTCCAGGGGGGACGACCATTGCCGGGATCCAAGCCTTGGAGCAGGCGGGGGTGCGGGGAGCCCTGATGCAGGCAGTGCGAGCGGCCTACGAGCGCTCTTGCCAGTTACAGGGATCCTAGCGGGCCAGCAGCCCTTGCCACAGGGGGCGGGTGATCCAATTCCATCCCACCTTGAGCTGGTGTTCCAGTGTGGGCAGGCGCACCAAATAGGCAGTTCGCCGGGCCAAATAGCCCAGGGGGCCGGTCAGTGTGAGGCCGCCAAGGGCAGAAAGCACCGCCGTATCCACCCCCAGGCTGAGCATTTCCCCCAGAGAAAAGTAGCGAAAGGGCAAGAGAGGCCGCTCCTGGGTGAGCAAAGCCCACAGGTTCCAGGCGCAATAACCGGCCTGTTGAAAAGCCGCTTGGGCTGTGGCCGGCACCGGCTTGCCCTCCGCATCCACCACCGCTGCTGCATCTCCCAAGGCAAAGATCTCTGGGAAGGTGGGGGTTTGTAGGGTGGACAAAACCTGTAGCCGTCCCCGCTCCGTTTTGGGCAGATCCAAATTGGCAATCACCGCTGCCGGTCGGGTTCCGACAGTCCACAGCACAGCATCCACAAGATCTGTGGCGATCTCCTGGGTCTCCAGCCGTTGCAGCTGCAGATGGAAGGGAGGGGCGCCGTTCTCGCCAAGGGCCTCGATGCCCAAGACCTTGGTTTGCAACTCCACCTGCACCCGCCGTTGGGCCAGCGCCTCTTGGGCCGCCTCCCGGCTGGAGAGAGCAAAGCCGGACAAGATTTGGGATCCCAACTCGATGAGGCGGATCCGTCCCCGCCAGCCCAGCCGATCCGCCAATTTGCAGGCCAATTCCACGCCACTAGCCCCTGCTCCTGCAATGGCCAGAGCCACAGGCTGAGCCGGATCCCGGTCTTCCAACGCCTTCAGGTGGGCGCGCAGCCGCTGAGCATCTGCCAGGGTGCGAAAGGGAAAAGCAAACTCCGCCGCTCCCGGAACGCTCTCCAGAGGGGTTTCTCCCCCCAGCGCCAGCACCAGCGCGTCGTACTCCAAGCTCTGCCCATCTTCCAGCTCCACGCGGCGGGCTTGAGGGTCAATGGCCTGGACAGATCCGCGGCGAAACTGCACCGATCCCGGGGGCAGCAGATCTTGAAAACGGGGGGCCACCTCCCAGTCTTCCATTTCTCCGGTGAGCAGCTCATAAAGCAGGGGGGCAAAGACGAACCGCTCCTGCCGATCGACCAAGGTGATCTGGGGTGGTTCTGGCCAGGGTTGCCGGCTCAGTTCCAAAGCTGTGTACAACCCGCCAAAGCCGCCCCCAAGAATGCAAATGCGATTCATGCTCGGATGGTTCACGTGACGTTATCAGACGTTATCAAAGTTGCGCGAAAGGCCCCGACTTAACAATCACACCCTGCTGATGCAGAAGGGGCAACGAGGGATGGCCCACCTTGGGCTTGAATTGATTTAAACTTTCCCGGCTAGACTTCTCCAGCGTAGTCTTTGTTGCCCCAGCTTTGCCAAGCCGGCACTTCTGACAGGGAAGCCCGTCGCTCGTCCAGCCAAGTTTGGAGAATTACCGCCGCCGACTGCTGATCGATTAAGCCCTTCTGGGCTTTGGCCGGGATCCCTGCCTCGCGCAGATCCCACTCCGCCTGCGCGGTGCTCAGGTATTCATTGACGGTAACAATGGGAAGATCCACGGCCACCTGCAAAGCGCGCACGAACCGCTGGACTTTGCGGGCCTGGGATCCCACCGACCCATCCGCCAGAAGGGGGATCCCCACCACCACCACGGTGGCCTGGCGGCGGCGGATCCACTCCTGCACTTGGGCAATATCCTCTGAGAGGGAACGGCGCTGGATCACCCCCAGGCCAGTAGCCAGCAGCCCCAGCCGGTCGGAGCCGGCCACGCCAATGCGGCGGTTGCCTACATCCAGCCCCAGCGCTGAAAGGGGATCCCTTGTGGCAGAATAGTTCAGGCTTATCGACATCCTTGCTGATCTTTATGGCTGCCTGGCCCCCTTTGGGGCTTGCAGTTTCCGTTCCCCTATCCTCTCTCGATGACCCTGTTTGGAGCAACACTCGATGACCAGCGCTACCCTGTCTCTCCCGAAGCATGAAGTGAAAGATCTGAACCTCGCCCCCCTGGGCAAGCAACGGATCCAGTGGGCGGCGCGGGAGATGCCGGTGCTGGCCCAGATCCGGGAGCGCTTTGCTCAAGAAAAGCCCTTTGCCGGGCTGCGCTTGGTGGCCTGCTGCCACATTACGACCGAAACGGCCAACCTGGCCCTGGCTCTACAAGCAGGGGGGGCGGATAGCGTTCTCATTGCCAGCAATCCCCTTTCCACCCAAGACGATGTGGCCGCCAGCCTGGTGGCGGACCATGGCATTTCGGTGTTTGCCCTCAAAGGAGAAGATGTGGCCACCTACCGCCGCCATGTCCAGATTGCCCTAGATCACCGCCCCAACCTGATTATCGACGATGGCGGAGATGTGACGGCGGAGCTGGTGCAGCACCGTCAGGAGCAACTGTCGGAGCTCATCGGCACCACGGAAGAGACCACCACTGGCCTGGTGCGCCTTAGGGCCATGCTCAAGGCGGGGGTGCTCAGCTTCCCGGTGATGACCGTCAACGACGCCGAGACCAAACACCTGTTCGACAACCGCTACGGCACCGGCCAATCCACCCTGGACGGGATCCTGCGCTGTACCAACATCCTTCTGGCCGGGAAGACGGTGGTGGTGGCTGGCTACGGCTGGTGCGCCAAGGGAGTGGCCATGCGGGCCCGCGGCATGGGATCCCAGGTGATTGTCACGGAAGTCAACCCGGTGCGGGCTCTGGAGGCGGTGATGGACGGCTTCCGGGTGATGCCGATGGAAGAAGCCGCTGCTCTGGGGGACATCTTCATCACCGTCACCGGCAACAAGCACGTGATTCGCGGCGAGCACTTCGACCGCATGAAGGATGGGGCGATGGTCTGCAACGCCGGCCACTTTGACATTGAAATCGACCTGGTGGCGCTGCAGGAGCGGGCCGTCTCCCGACAGACGGTGCGCCCCTTTGTGGAAGAATACCGTCTGCAGTCGGGCAAGTCAGTGGTGGTGCTGGGGGAAGGCCGCCTGATTAACTTGGCTGCTGCCGAAGGGCACCCCGCCAGCGTCATGGACATGAGCTTTGCCAACCAGGCCCTGGCCTGCGAATACCTGGTGAAAAACCGGGGCCGCTTGGCCCCAGGGCTTCACCCCATTCCTCTCGAGGTGGACGAGGCCATCGCCCGCCTCAAGCTCAAGGCCATGGGGATCCAAATCGACAGCCTCACCCCCGAGCAGATCGAGTACGGCAACACCTGGACTGCCGGGACTTGAGGGTGGGTGCTGGCGCTACGAACCTGAGATACATCCTAAAACCTGTCGCACCTGGGCCAACTCGTCAGCAGGGAGGCGAGCTTTCAACTCCTTCTCCCAGCGATCCAGCCAGTTGCACAGTACCTCCGACAGACAAACCTTTTGGTTATGGAGCTCACACACTACCCAAAGGCTGCCGTGGACGACAACGCCGCTCTCCGCGCAAGCTCTGCGCAACCGGCCATCGTTGGAGAGGAGCGTAGAGCTGCTGGTACGGCAGTAGTGAAGACACAATGCGTCAGCTATCGACAACCCACTTTTCTTCAGAACCATTGCCTCTGGAAGCCACGTTTCCTGCACCTGGACAACCTGCACGCCCAAAGCAAGAACCTGGGACTTGCAAGGGTCATCGACTTCTGCCAGTACCACGTCAAGCACCTCCAGACTTGCCAACCTCGCTAAGGATTCCAGCCCCCCAACCTTGGCGAAGTCAATGAGGATGTTGGCTTCAGGCATAGCTGCCCCTCTCATTGTCTCCGCCGAGGCGCGTTTGGGTAACTCCAACAGGTTGTCCAGAGATCCATCCAATGGAATGAGAGTGGGATCACCACTTCAGCCTAGCCCCGGTGCACCTGGGCCCAGACACGGGTGGGCAGGCCCCAGATGTAGATAAAGCCTTCGGCGGCGCGGTGGTCGAATTGATCCCCTTCCCCGTAGGTGGCCAGCTCTGGGTTGTAAAGAGAGTAGGGAGAGCGACGACCCACACAGACTGCCTGGCCCTTGTGCAACCGCATCCGCACGACACCGGTGACGCTTTTCTGGGTGGCGCGGATAAAGGCGTCCAGAGCCTCCCGCAGCGGCGAGTACCAAAGGCCGTTGTAGATCAACTGGCTGTAGGTGGTCTCGATGCCGTACTTGTAATGGATGACATCGCGGGTGAGGGTGAGGCTTTCCAGCTCGCGGTGGGCTTGGATCAAGACCATTAGAGCAGGGCACTCGTAGATCTCCCGCGACTTGATCCCCACCAGGCGGTTTTCAATCATGTCGATGCGGCCCACCCCATGCAGGCCAGCTAAGGAGTTGAGCTGCTCGAAGAGGGCTTTGGGGCCAAGGCGCTGCCCATCCAGCCCGACAGGGATCCCTTGCTCGAACTCAATCTCCACGTAGGCGGGCTCGTCGGGTGTCTGGGAAATAGGCCGGGTGAGGGCATACACTTCCTCCGGCGGCTCCCGGTCGGCATCTTCTAGGATGCCGGCTTCAGCGCTGCGGCCCAAAATGTTGAGGTCGATGCTGTAGGGGCTGGACTTCTGCACGGGCATGGGGATCCCGTAGCGCTCCCCATAGGCAATGGTCTCCTCGCGGGTCATCCCCCACTCGCGGGCAGGGGCCAACACTTTGAGCTGGGGATTTAAAGCAGCAATAGCCAGATCAAAGCGCACCTGGTCGTTGCCTTTGCCGGTGCAGCCGTGGGCCACCGCATCGGCGCCCACCTCTTCCGCCACTTCCACCAGCAGCTTGGCAATCAGGGGTCGGGCCAGGGCCGTGGAAAGGGGGTAGCGCTGCTCGTAGAGGGCGTTGGCCTGGATGGCCGGGAAGGCATAGTCGGTAATGAGGGCCTGGACAGCCTCCCGCACCAGAGATTGCTCTGCCCCCGCCCTAAGGGCTTTGGCCTGAATGGCCTCCAGCTCCGCCCCCTGCCCCAAGTCGACTGCCAGGGCCACCACCGATTCCACCCCCCACTCGTGCTTGAGATAGGGAATGCAGACGGAAGTATCCACCCCGCCTGAATAGGCCAATACCACCTTCTTTGCCCGTCCCATGGGATCCCGCCGTTGCCGTTAAAAAGTTGCTAGCCCATTATGCCCTGTGGCAGGGATCCTGGCTGGCCTCAATGTCGGTTTCCTCAGCTATTCTCAAGGGGATTTCTCCTGCCGGGGAAAGGCCGGGGGTGTGAGTGAGCATGGCTGGCAAAAAGACGGCTGCGGCGTGCCGGGGATCTGAGCCCAAGCGAACTGTGGGGCTGGGGATCCTGTCGCTGCTGAGCTTTGTGGCCGGGATGGGGTTTGCCGCCCTCTCCCAGCCAGAGGTGGGATCCCCTGTTGCCGTCTCCGAGCCGGAGGTGCCCCGTTTTACCGCCCACGGTTGGCCCTTGTTGGATCCCTTGCCGCAGCCGGACGAGATTTGGGAGTGCGAGCTGGTGGTGGTGGGCGGATCCCTGGGAGGGGTGGCAGCGGCAGGCCATGCCATGCGAGGGGGGGTGCAGACCTGTCTCATCGAGCTCACCCCTTGGCTGGGGGGGCAGATCACCTCCCAGGGGGTATCGGCCATTGATGAATCGCTGCCAATGCGGCAACGGGGCAATTTTTCCCGCCACTGGCTGGAGTTCAAGGCCTTGATCGAAAGCCAGCCGGTGCATCTGCCGGCCTGGACAGGGATCCCGCCGGGAACCCGCGTATCCGAGATCAACAGCTGCTGGGTGGGAGGGCTGTGTTTTCCGCCTCAGGCGGGGCTGCAGGCGGTGGAAACCTGGCTGCAACAGGCAGCTCAAAATGCCCCCAACAGCCGCTGGGCTACCCAAACGGCTTTTAAGGGGGCCACCTTCAGCGCCGATGGATCCCAGATTGAAAGCATTTACGCTGTGCAGCGGCAACCCCGGGATCCCAACTTTGTGCCGCCGGGACGGCTGTGGCGGGAGCTGGTGAGCTGGTACAGTTGGCAGGAAACGGAGGTGTTCGCCAAGCGAGTGCTGCGTCTACAAGCGCCGCCGGGCCGCCCATTCTTCGTGATCGATGCCACCGATACCGGAGAGCTGGTGGGCTGGGCCGGGATCCCCTATCGGCTGGGTTCGGAAGGGCACGATGTGACCGGCGAGCCCAATGCCGCCCCCGCCAGCAACCCGGAGTGCACTCAAGCCTTTACCTTTCCCTTCGTGCTGGCCATCCACGACGATGGCGGTCGCTCCCGCGCCGAGCTGGCCCAACTGCAACCAGGCTATTCCCGCGCCGAACACCGCCGCGAGTTCGACATGGAAGGTTTCCCCACCTTCAGCGGCCAGAGCTTTTTCAATTACCGCCGCATCGTCAGCAAGGGTCGCCGGGATCCCTTCTACAGCACGCCTGTTCCAGGCGACCTGACGCTGGTGAACTGGAACCGCGGCAACGACTGGGGGATCATGAACCCGCCCCTGATCCTGACGGAAGAGCGGCTGGTGGCCTCGGGGCAGCGCCACAACTGGCTGGGGGGCCTGGATGTCTCGGCCATCAAAGATGGAGAAAACCACGCCCTGCTGTTTGCCGAGTGGCTGATGGAAACCCAATCCCGCAGCGGCTATCCCCTGTCCTTGGTGTTTGCCGAAGAGTCCTTGCTGGGCACCCGCTCCGGCCTTAGCCTCTACCCCTACATCCGCGAAGGTCGGCGCATCCTGGGGCGAGCTGCCTACGGCCAAGCAGAGTTCCTGATGTTGGAGCAGGATATTCGCGTCGGCACCGCCGGGGGGCGGGACTTCAGACCTACCGTGGTGGGGGTTACCCACTACGCCATCGATATCCACGGCTGTCGCTACCGCAACTGGGAGCCCTCTCTTTCGGCCAGCTCCGCGCCAGTCAACGAGTTTTCCGTCCGTCCCATTCTCATTCCCTTGGAAGCCCTGATCCCGCAGAAGGTGGATAACCTGCTCATCGGCGGCAAAGGGATCGCCGTCAGCCACATTGTCAACGCCGCCACCCGCGTGCATTACGGTGAATGGACCATCGGCTCGGCGGTAGGGCTGACCGTGGCTTGGCTGCACAGCCAGGATCCCAGCTTGACCCCAGCTCAGATCGTGCCGCAAGGCAAAATGGCCGATTTACAACGCTACCTGATCTCCCATGGGCAAAGACTGCAATGGTGAACCCAGAGGACACCGTCTCAGCGCGAACGACAGATCCCCACCCAATCGACCCAATTTTTCCGATATCGGGGCCCTAGGTTGTGTTGATCTTTCATTTGAGCCAAAAGGGAGCACTGACGAGATAGAGAAAACTCAAGAAGTTCCTGGCCAATTTGTCAAAACGAGAAAATAGATGCCGGTACTGCTTTAACTTATGAAAAAAG